>JAFGNO010000122.1 GCA_016926985.1 Anaerolineae bacterium | reverse complement strand
CGCGGCATCTGGTCAATCCAACCGAGTGCAAGCAGGTCTTTGAAGCCCTTGTGTATCCCGCTGATAATGTTGCCATCACCCACGCTGACAAGCAGCACATCGGGCGCCACAAATGTCCCCGGTTTTCCGGAAAGCTGCTCGCATATCTCGTAGGCGACAGTCTTCTTTCCCTCAGCCGTGTAGGGATTATAGCCCGTGTTGCGGCAGTACCAGCCATATTCGCGGGAGGCCTGCAGGCAGAGGTCAAAGGCGTCATCGTAGGTGCCATCGACCAGCAGCACGTGAGCGCCATAGACCAGAAGCTGGGTGATCTTGGCAACCGGCGCGCTCTTCGGGACAAAGATCACGGTAGGCATCTGGACGCTGGCCGCGAGCCCGGCCAGCGCCGCCGCAGCATTACCCGTACTGGCAGTGGTGACCAGCTCACGGCCTTCTGACATGGCTTTAGCCAAGATCAGGGCGCTGGCCCGATCCTTGAGCGAAGCAGTGGGATTCCGCCCGTCATCCTTGAACCAGAGTTTGTTCAGACCAAGCGCGCCCGCTACATTATCTGCCCGATAGAGCGGTGTGTTGCCGACTACCAGCGGTGGCGTAGGGGCGTCATAGGCGATGGGCATCAGAGCCTTGTATCGCCAGATGCTTTCTGCTTCCATCAGGCCGTTTAATCGGACGTGGTCAGCGATGGCATCATAGTCGTAAACCACATCCAGATTGCCATCATCGCCATGTAGCGGGCAGATATATTCCACCTCATCTGGCTGGTAGATTTTTCCACAGATTGTACATTGCAGGTTCAATACGTGTTTCAAGGGAAATTCCTCTGTCCCAAACAGGGCGAATAAGGGCAGGTTCCCCTGCCCTTTTGCTTGATTGTCATGCCAACAGATTAACCAATAACCGCTCAGTCATCAACAAAAGCGGTGCCCAAAGCCTGTGGAGGAGCAACCCGGAGCGCCTGCGCTAATGGCTGTTGCAATCTTGCAGGCGCGTAATCAATCAGGCGGCGGATCCCGCTGCTCCCTACCAGAAGCAGCACCCCGAGCATGAGCAACCACTGGAGCGAGTTGAACAGCACCACTGGAACCTGTGGGAAAGTCGTTTGAAGCTTCTGGGCCAGCGCCTTGGTGATCCCATAAAGGATGGTTCCCAGGGCCCCCCTGATCGGGCGCCAGCCGCCAAAAATCACAATGGCAAGCGCAATCCAGCCAATGCCGAGGATGTGGTTATCGCTCCATCCCAGCTTGATGTCGAGGGAATAGGCTGCTCCGGAGATGCCGACCAGCGCCCCGCCCAGCGCCGTATAGAGATATCGAACCCGGTTGACTCCAATCCCCCGCGCGAAAGCCGACTCAGGCCGTTCGCCAACGCCGCGCATTCGCAGGCCGGGCTGCGTGCGGAACATCCAGAACCACGCGATCCCAACGATGGCAAACGTCAGGTAGATCAACAGGTCGTGGTTAAAAAACATCGGGCCCAGGATCGGTATCTCGGACAGGAGAGGGATCGGCAGGTGTTTGACACGAGGGCCGGGGAGGCGGGTATAGTCCTGGCCAAGAAAGTTGGCCACATCGGCAAGCAGGAGCGTCAGCACAAACCCAATTGCAACCTGGTCCTGCTTCAACCGGATGCTGCCCCAGGCAATCAGCAAAGCAACGAGCATGCCGATCAGCGCAGCAGTAGAAAAACCAGCCATCAGGGGGAAGAAATTCCCGGAGATGCCAGCCGCCTGTAACAATAGGTCAATTTTATAGGCAACAACGAAGCCGCCCATGGCAGCGATCAGCATGGACCCATCAAGGGAGAGGTTGATCACACCCCCTCGCTCCGTGATCGTCTCCCCGGTGACAGCCAGCATCAGCGGGGCGCTCTGGGCAATGATCAGGGCCAGCATGCGGACTAACTGCGTGTCGTTCATGCGTCACCTCCTGGGGCGGGTTTCACCACCCGGCGTTTTCGAATCACCTTTCTGTAATCCCCAAACAGCAGCATAAACAGAACCAGCAAACCCTGGATAATCCCGCTGATTGATGAGTGCAGCTGCGTACGCAGCTGCACAATGGAACCACCCGTCAGCAGGGCAGAGAACAGCAGGGCAATGACCAGCGTGAACAGGGGCCGCATCCCGGACAGCAACACAATCAGGATAGCAAGGAAACCAATTCCCCCCGAGATGCTCTGGCGCAGGCTGTCAAACCAGCTCAGCACACGCACCGCACCGGCTAATCCGGCAAGACCGCCACAGAGCATCATTGCTATGATAGCTTCGCGCTCGCTGGAGATGCCCATCATGAAGGCTGAGGACAGGTTTTTTCCCAGCGCTTTCAGTTTCAACCCCCAGAAGGTGCCTTTCAAAGTGAGCATGACCACCAGCAGCACAAGCAACGCCAGGACAAGCGACAGCGGGCTGAAGAGTGTATCACCATGCAGTGGCAGGAGCGTATGAGCGGGAAAAGGCTGCGTTCCCCGGAATGTGCCCCCCTCTGGGGGCTGCCAGGGGCCGGAGATCAGGTAGTTGGTGGCGATAATGGCCAGGCTGTTGAGGGCCACGCCCCCAAAAATCTCATGGACGCCGCCGCGTGTTTTTAAAATAGCAGCCAGCCCTGCCCACAATGCCCCAGCAAGGAAAGCGATGATTAATTCAAGGGGGATAATGACTAGCCCAGGTATATTGGGGAGCGCATTGGCCACTTTCAGGGCGACCCAGCTTGCGCCAACGGCTCCCATGATCATCTGGCCCTCAACACCAATATTCCACAGCCCGGCGGTGAAGGTGACCAGTAAGCCAGTGGCGCAGAGCAGCAGCGGAACCCAGAAGGCCAGCGTGCTGAAAGTGCGCTCAGCCGTGGCAAATGACCCTGTCCAGAAGGCAGAATAGGTGGTGATTGGGTCAGCACCAACCACAAACAGGAGGATGGTGATGACCACCAGCGCCAGCAAGACCGGGACGGCTGGCCAGATGATCCTTAGATTATCGCGTTTCATACCTGCTCACCTCCTATCATGTACCCCAACTCCTCCACGCTGGTATCGCTCGCTCTGACGATCTGGATCAACCGACCGCCGGAGAAAACCGCGATCCGGTCGCTGCGTTCAAGCAACTCATCCAGATCGGCAGAGATGAACATAAACGCTGTTCCCTCGCGGCGGCGCTGCTGAAACAGGCCCCAGATATGGTTGGCTGAGGTCACATCCAGCCCACGCGTAGGATGTTCCAGCATAATCAGGCGAAGCGGGGCATTAAGCAGGGCAATCATCGCGCGCTGCTGATTGCCTCCGGATAGCTCCGCTACGTCACTTTCCGGCCTGCCGACCACATTCACCTGGTTGATGCGCTTCTGAATCTCCTCGCGGGCAGCGTTCCAGTTAACCATAAAGCTGTGCTCTGGCGCGGCAAGGATCATATGCTCGGTCAGGGAGAGGCCAGCAACCAGACCTTCATCCAGCCGACCGGCAGGCACAAACGCGCCCCCTTGTGCGTAGAATTCGTGGTAAGGCGCTACACTTGTCCAGGATTCAATAATGGTACCGACCAGCCAGATCGCGCCGGACAGGAGCAGTGCAACCACGATCCCGCCGGCTAATTGGACACCCCTTATTCGTCCCAGTATGAGTTCAACAAGCAGCCATATCAGGCGAACGATAAAAACAGCATAGGCCAGGTAAGGCAGCCAGAAAACAGGTGAGCGTTTCCCTTTAACAGGTTTGCCATCCAGCAGGATTTCGCCTGATCGGAGAGGGATCAGCCCTGCGCATGCCCGCAGCAGCAAACCCTGCCCGCTGCCCTCCAGCCCGGCAAAACCAATCACTTCGCCTTCATGAACCTCAAACTCGATGTGTTCGACAGCCAGCCGGTAAGTATGGATGCAAGCATCATTGATTTGAAGGACAACTGGTCCTTCTTCAAAAGCGGGTTGTTCGCTGCGGGGGATTTCCTCGCCAAACATCATGCGGACCAAAATACTGGTCGGGCAGGGGATGTCCTGTGTGCCGATCAGCTTTCCCTGCCTGAGAACTGCAACCTGATCACAGAGTTCCTGCACCTCTTCCAGCTTGTGTGAAACCAGGACGATTGTCTTGTTTTCATCATGAGCAAGTCGGCGCATGGTGCTGAACAGCACCTCTTTTTGCTCCGCGCTGATCCCGGTTGTAGGCTCGTCGAGGATGAGTAGTTCAGCGCCCAGCGCCAGCAGGCGAAGCAACTCCATCTGCTGACGTTCGCCCAGAGTGAGCGTATCGACATAGCGTTCCGGGTCGATCTCAAAGCCGAAACGCCTGGCATAGGCTTTTAGCTCTTCAGAGCCATCCTCAAGTTTGAGTATCAACCGGTTATCATAGGCCAGGAGGTGATTTTCGATGACCTGCAAGGGGGGGAAGTCAAGGGGAGACTGGTAGAGCATCCCGATCCCGGCGTTGAGTGCATCATCGGGCGCGCTGAAGGATATGGGCTGTCCATCCAGCAGGATCTGCCCACTGGTTGGGGGCTGGTAGCCTGAGAGGATTTTCATGAGCGTGGACTTCCCCGCGCCATTTTCTCCTAACAGTCCGTAGATTTTGCCCGGTTCAAAGGTAAGATCAATCCCATCATTGGCCCGCACGTCGCCGAATATTTTCCGGATTTCCTGTAATTCCACGCGCATAGGATTCTCTTTCATTTATCCAGAATCTGCAGGGGGTGCTCTGCACAGGTATTCTGCCAGAGCCGGGGTTTAGAAAGAGAGCGGCTTTATGCCGCTCTCTTTCTGCTAGACTTCTTTTATCAATTACTCGCTGGCGCCCTGCATGCCTTCGAGAAGCTGCGGCAGATACCAGATCTCGTAATCGGAGGCCACTTGGCCCTCAGCGATGTATTCAGTGCCATCCTGAAGGTTGATTGGCCCCTCCCAAACCGTAATGCTGCCGGAGGCAAGCCCATCGATAAATTCATTCAGGCTGCCTGCCCAATCGTCCGAATCGCCGTAGTTTTCCCAGCAGTACTCTGCTCCGAGATAGACGGAAGCAACCAGGCGACGGGTCTCAAAGTTGATCAGGGGGCCAAGGTAAGCGATATGACCGTTCTCGCTGGCAAGTGCTGCTGCACAACCTGCAATCGCCTTCATATCCTCCATGCGTCCCATGATGTTGCCCACATTGTCTGGGGATTTGCCAAAGTCCTGTCCATCTTCCCAGGCATCATCGCCGGAGACCATGATGAAGGTAACATCGGGGTATTTCTCGGCGGCGCCAACAGTATCTTCCTCAAACTCATCAGAAGTGAGGAAGACCAACTGTGCACCCTGCGCAACCATATCATCAACAACACCCTCAACCGTGGCTTCTGGCTTATCAGCCGGGTTGAGGCTCTCAAACACGATCATGTGTGAGCCGGGCAGGTTCTCCTCCAGGTAGAGGCCGCCTTCATAGTGGGCCTGGCTCCAGCCGTGATCGTTCTTGGGGCCAACCAGGATCACGCCAAAGACAAAGTCAGCCGTTTCCGGGGTCAGGTCAGAGCCCGTGGGTGTATGGACTTCGGGCACTTCGCCGCCCAGCGCCGGGCCGTTGATCCAGCCCACATGGCTGGTTTCTTTATCGTTCAGGTTATCCCAGTTCGGGCCGTTCCAGTCAAACGACGCCTGCCAGGTGCCATTGATAACCGCCTCAGCGGTATCCAGGTAGGACGGTCCCCAGTTGAAATAGGGAACCCCCAGGCAGATTTCAGGCGCTTCGGCGCAGCCGCCTTCATAGTCGTAGGGAATAGCATAAACCTGCTCGCCCTGATCGGCATGCTGCTTGGCGACCACAATGGCCTCGGTGGTGTCGATCCCGCTGATGACCACATCGGCGCCGTTGGTGAAGAACTGGTTGACAACCTCGGTGGGATCAAGGGTGACGCCCGGGATGTTGAACCAGAACCCGATCCAGGTGACCTCAAACGTCAGTTCTTCGGTTGTCCCGCCACCGCAGCCAACCAGCAGCACAGCGGCCAGCACAATGGTGAGCAACCAGCGTAATGATTTGGATGACATACTTTCTCCTCTCCTTACAATAGTGTGGAATAGAAAGCCAAGAGCATCATTGGAAAATCTCGATTTTTCCTCCTTGTCACTCTGCTGTTCATCCCTTTGTAATCCACGTACCGGTTTCACCAGCAAGGGCGCGGGCGATGTGCTCCGGGTTGGTGATCAAGGCCTGCTTCCCGCCGTTTTCCAGGTAGGCAATTACTGCTTCTATTTTAGGCTTCATGCTGCCGGGAAGGAAGTGACCTTCCTCCATATATTTCCGCGCCTCGTCAACAGTCAGGGAAGAAAGCCACTGCTGATCAGGCTTATTGAAATTGATGGCGACCTGTTCTATCGCCGTGGAAACGAGGAACAGATCGGCCTGCAGTTCGATGGCAAGAAGAGAGGTCGCACGGTCTTTGTCAATGACCGCAAAGGTGCCCTCGCGCAGTTCTCCCTTCTCGTTCTCAACTACCGGTATGCCACCTCCCCCAACAGCAATGACGATGAACCCCTGTTTTGCCAGCGCCTTGATCGCCTCAATCTCGATGATTTTTCTTGGGATCGGAGAGGCGATCATCCGGCGGTGACCACGCCCGGCATCGTCGATGACCGTCCAGCCCTGTTCTCTGAACATGGCAATCTGGTCAGGGTCGTCAATATATCCTCCGATCCCCTTGGTTGGATTTGTAAACCCGGGATCGTCTGCATCAACCAGCACCTGGGTCACAACCGTGACGGCGCTTTTATTCAGGTGGCGCCGGCGGAATTCGTTCTCCAGCGCCTGCTGGAGCATATACCCGATAGACCCCTGAGTGTCGGCGCCGATGATATCGAGCGGGACAGTGTGGACTTCATCGGCAGCTATCTCTGACCGGCGGAGGATGAAACCGACCTGCGGGCCGTTACCATGGGTCACCACAACATCCCAGCCCTGCTCAATCATCCCGGCCAGATGGGAAACGGTCTCACGGACAGCATCCCACTGATGCCTCACATCCGGCTTGTTTTTGTCCCGGATGAGTGAATTGCCCCCTATCGCAACAACAGCGAGCTTACGCTCTGTTTTTCCCATTTAGTTGCTCCCTGTATTCCTATCAGCGCATGGTGAGCGCCATGACAGCCTTCTGGACGTGCAGACGGTTCTCTGCCTCGTCATAGACAACGCTGTTTGGTCCGTCAATAACCCCGTCGGTTACTTCGATGTTGCGGTCAGCCGGGAGCGGGTGCATATACAGCCCTTCACCGTTGCGGGTGAGGCTCATGCGGCGCTCATCGGTGATCCAGTCAGTGTATTTAGCCCCGATGCGGGCTGATTCTGCTGCATCGGTGGTGGTCAGCATTGCGCCCCATGCCTTCGCATAGACCGCATCAGCATCTTCAAACCCGGCATCGAAATCCTCCAGGATTTCAAAGCTGCCGTGTGATTTCCGGGCATTCTCTTCAGTCTGGGCAACGATCTCCGGCATCAGCTTGAATTCGGGGGGGCGGGTCAGCCGGACGTTCATCCCATAGCGGCTGGCAAGCAGGATCAGACTCTGCGGGGCCGACATGGGCTTTTCGTAGCTGGATGCATAGGCATAGGAGACGTTGAGCGTTTTGCCGCGCACGTCGCCCAGCTTCTCAAACAGGGTGAGCATATCGGCAAGCGCCTGGAAAGGATGGTACCAGTCGCACTGCATGTTGAGCACGGGCGAGCGGCTGTGCTCCGCGACGCCGCGAATATACTGGTTGCCAACTGCCCAGTCACACTGGCGGATGGCGATGCCGTCGCCGTAGCGACCGAGGATCTCGCCGATCTCCTTGCCCGTATCGCCGTGCTTGATCTGGGTGGTGGTGCTGTCAATGAATTCCGCGTGACCGCCCAACTGGGCCATTCCAGCCTCGAAGCTGGCGCGGGTGCGGGTGCTGGAGAAGAAGAACAGCATCATCAGGACCCTGTCGCGCAGGTAGGCATGTGGCTCGCCCAGTGCCCGCTTGCGCTTCAGGTCAAGAGCCACGTTAAAGACAGTGTCAAGCTCGTCTTTGGTCCATTCCTGGGTTGTGATCATGTCACGCCCAACAAGATGTGTTTGCATGATACCTCCGTATGTATAAAAGCCTTATCAGTCAACTGTAAGAGTGTCCGGCAACAAGGGGCGATGATCTCCATCGCCCCCATTTATCGTTTCAACCTGCTGTGTTTACTCCATGGCTCCCAGCGTGAGCGCGATCAGCGCCATGCGGGAGAGCACGCCGTTATAGGCTTCGACCCAGTAGCGCTGGTGGCGGGTATTGTCCACATCAGTGGTCAATTCGTCCATGCGGGGCAGGGAGTGAAGGACAATGGCGTTTGGTTTTGCTTTTTCGAAGAGCAGCTTCTTGGTAACCTGGTAGTTTGAGGGCGTGGCGCCCTCATCGCCAGTGCGCTCGTCGCGGGATTTGGTGTAGTCCGGCTGGACAACCGGCTCCATATAGATCACATCCGCTTCACCGATCACCTGGTCGATGTGTTCCTTGCGCTGCCAGCGCAGGCCCATCTCGGTGACTTCCCCGGCAAATTCAGGCAGGAAGAACATCTCGTCCGGGGAGATCACATAAACCTGCGCATCGAACTTGGACAGGGCGTAGCTGATGCTGTGCATGGTGCGCATCCGCATGTCGCCGATCAGCACCCAGGTCAGCCCGTCGAGCGTGCCGCGCTGGCGGTAGATGGTGAGCATATCGGTGATCACCTGGGTTGGGTGCTCACCCCAGCCATCGCCGCAGTTGATGACCGGTACGGATGCGTGTAAAGCGGCTTCATGGGGCGCGCCCTGCTGGAAGTGTCGCATGGCGATGATATCCCCATAATATTCCAGCATCTTGACGGTATCCTGGATGCCTTCCTGGTAGAAGTCGCCGGCGCGGGTCATCTTGGCGTCCGAGAACCCGGTAACGTGCCCGCCGAGGCGGTGCATGGCGGCCTCCGTAGCCAGCCGGGTGCGGGTGCTGGGCTGGTAGAATGCCGTGACCAGCGTCTTGTGATTCAGCAGGTCGCCGTTGCGGCGGTCGCGTGCATAGGGTTCCAGTTCAGCCGCTACCTCAAAAACGCGAAAATATTCGTGACGGTCAAAATCCTTGAGGGAAAGGATGTCACGGCCTAAAAAGCTGCGCATAGTTATTTTTCTCCTGTGAACATGATAATGCGGAATTCCCACCTGCCGCCTGACAGGCAGGCAGCAGATGAGCCAACGATTTTATCCACCAACGAACAAATTGACCACCTCGAATTTGTCAACATCCACCAACCCGATATCGGTCAGTTTGAGGCTGGGAATCACCTCCAGCGCCATGAAGCTCATCGCCATGAACGGATCGTGGAGCGGGGATCCCAGTTCTCTGGCTGCCGCAAGCAGCTTATCCATATCCTGCCGGACTTCGGCCATTGGCCGGTCGGACATCAACCCGGCGACCGGCAGGGGAAGCTCCGCAAGCACTGTCGTGCCATTCACAGCCACCAGCCCACCGCCGATTTCTGCCACGTGTCGGGCAGCTGTCATCATGCTCTCATCATCGACGCCGATCACCACCAGATTGTGGTGATCGTGGGCAACCGTCCCAGCTATTGCACCTCTTTTCAGGCCGATCCCATTGATAAAACCCTTCCCCATGCTGCCAAATGCCTTGTGGCGCTCAATAACCGCCATCTTCAGGATGTCCCGCCCGACATCGGACACAGCCTGCCCGTTCTCGATCCTGGCTGTCTCAACCAGTGATCTGGTTACAAGCTGGTTCTCTATGCTGCCGATCACGCGCACCTGGCTGCCTGCCGCCGGGATGGCGAAATCGACCGACTCCCATTTGATATTCATGGATTGAGGCAGTTGCCTGGGCTGCACCGGTTCTTTGAAGGGAAGTACGGCTCCATTTTCAGCAACCAGCACGCCGCCGCGATAGACCTGCTCGGCAACCGGGTGGTTCAGATCGGAGAAGACAATCAGGTCTGCCCGGCGTCCGGGGGCAATGGCCCCGCGATCCTCCAGCCCGAAGTACCGCGCCGGGTTGATGGTGCCCATCTGGATGGCGCGCACCGGGTCCAGCCCTGTCGCGATGGCTTCACGGACGATATAGTCAATCGATCCCTCGTCGATGAGATCGGAAGGCTGGCGGTCGTCGGTGCAGAAGCAGATGCGGTGGTAGTTTTCAGGTGTGACCACCGGCAGGAGCGTGTGCAGGTTCTGGGCGTTGGTTGCCTGGCGGATGAAAATCGTCATGCCCAGCCGGAGTTTTTCGCGGGCTTCGTCAACCGCGATGCACTCATGGTCGGAGCCAATCCCGGCAGACACATAGGCGTTTAGCTGCTGCCCGGTGAGCCCAGGGCAGTGACCATCGATCACCTTGCCCCGGAAGGCTTCCAGCTTTTCAAGCACTGTTGGATCGCCAAAGACTACGCCGGGGAAGTTCATCACTTCAGCCAGCCCCAGCACCCAGGGGTGGTTGCGCAGGGGGGCGATATGCTCAGCCAGCAGGTTTGCGCCAGCCGTTTCCATATGGGTGGCGGGCACGCAGGAGGGAGCCATCACGTACATGCTGAGCTGCCCGCGCCTGGCATCCTCCAGCATGAAGTGGATGCCCTCCAGCCCCAGCACGTTGGCGATCTCGTGGGGGTCGGTGATGACCGAGGTGATACCGTGAGGCAGTACACCCTTTGCGAATTCCCGCGGCGTGCACATCGAGCTTTCAATGTGGACATGGGCATCGATGTAGCCGGGAGCCACATATTTACCGCCCAGGTCAATCACCTTTTCGGCTTGATAGCCGTCGCCCAGGCCAACAACCCGTGAGCGG
>JAFGNO010000014.1 GCA_016926985.1 Anaerolineae bacterium | reverse complement strand
TAGCGATCGAGCGGATCTTTGGCCAGCGAACTCATGACAATGGCCTGGACACCTTCTGGCAGGTCGGGCCGGGAAATCCGCAGGCTGGGGATAGGCTGCTCAAGATGCGCACGGAGCACCTCAACTGCCGACCCATCATAGGGCGGCCTGCCGGCCAGCAGATGAAAGAACAGGACGCCCAGCAGATAGATGTCGGTGAGCGGGGTCATTTCATTGGTCTGGCTCATCTCAGGTGCAATATAGGCGGGAGTGCCCATGACCGCCGTCCCGGAGACGCGGGCAAACGGACGGCTGAACTGGACAAGCCCGAAATCCGCCAGCCCGATACGGCCATTCGCATCAAACAGGACATTACTCGGTTTTAAATCGCGGTGTACCATACCGCAGGTGTGTGCATAATTCAGCGCAAAGGCAATATCATCGATGCAGTGAGCCGTCTCCAGGAGCGACATCGGCCCCAGTCTGATCTGCTCAAGCAGGGAAGGCTGCTCATAGTAAGCCGACACGATATATGGCTGGTCTGCATACAAGCCAGACCCATACACCGGCACAATGCCCTCGTGCTCGAGCCTGGTCAGGTCATGGATATGCCGCTCAAAAGCTTCCTGGCGATCGGGTTCCTCAATAAACTCCCTGGGGAGCAGTTTGATCGCCACATCCTGCTGCTCGACAGTATCAAACGCGAGATAGACAGCCGAAAAGCTGCCTCTCCCAATTGACCGTTTTACTTCGTATCGATCGTTCAGGGTGCGCTGTGTCACGTTGCTGCTGCCCTCCGAACTAATGCCCTGTCGGGTAAGTTTACTCCATGAATGGATTTGCCAAAAGCGGACGCCATGTCGGGATGCAAGAAATCCCTTCTGCTTGCATGGGGTCTGGCTTTAAAGAACCACCCTGACGAGTTACAATTGAGCATATTACAAAACTTATCAAAAGATATGACAGTATTTTACGAACAGGTTTTTCCTATGAAACATACGGTATCGACAGCCATCCGAATCGGCGTTCTCGTGATCCTGCTGACCCTGGTGGTGATTCCAATGTCTGCTATACAGGCAGGCAGCGACCAGGCGCTAAGCCAACTCCAGGCGAGAGCAATTGCCAACCTGAGAATACGCTCAGGACCGGGCACCGAGTACGACCAGATCGGGTCGATCCCCTTCGGCACCATCTTCACCGCAAAGGGACGGAACGAGGCCGCTGACTGGCTGTTCATTGAATACAACCAGATCGAAGGCTGGGTTGCAGGCTGGTATACCACGGTCTACGGCGATGTCAGCAGCCTGCCGGTTCACGGCAGCACATCTTCCCCGCCCCAGCCCCCTCCCCCGGCATCAGGTGTTACCGCCACCACAACGGTTGACCTGCGTATGAGATCCGGCCCCGGAACCAGTTATGATGCGCTGGGTTTTGTCCCGTATGGGACAACTGTGCCGGTACTCAATCGCAATGAAGCCGCCAACTGGCTGTATGTCTCCTATGCAGGAAGAGAAGTCTGGATCGCAGCCTGGTATACGGAAATCTCCGGGAGCCTGAACAGCGTACCAACGCCAGGCAATAGTTCATCTCAACCCACTCCTTCCCCGACCGCGCCGCCGCCCACCGCCCAGCCGCCTGCGGCGCAGGTAACCGCCACTACCCAGGCCTATCTGAGGATGCGATCAGGACCAGGCACTGAGTTCGACCAGGTTGGGCTGATCCCTGTCCTGGCTACCGTAGGCGTGCAGCAGCGCAATGCAGATAGCAGCTGGCTGCTCGTCGCCTATGACAACACGCAGGGATGGATCGCGGCCTGGTATACGGTGATAACCGGGAACCTCCAGTCGGCGCCGGTGGCGGGCGGGGATGTCGGGCCAATTCCCGGCGAAGGGCCTCCCTACACGGTGCATCTGTCCAATGTTGGCCCTCACCTGAGGGCAATCTACGCGCTCGGCCAGTCGCTGGGGAACAACCCCCATGCCTTTTCTAAAGTGGGCGATTCGGATACCTACAATGAAAGTTTCCTGCAAACATTTGACCTCAACACCTATGTCCTGGGGCAGTATGCGTATCTTGAACGGGTGATCCAGCACTTCAAAGGATCCTTTTTGAGGCTGGGCCCAAGCGCAGGCGAAGGCTATTCCAGCGCCATTGTGCTCAGCACTTTCTGGGCAGACCCCCGCATCTGCGAGCCGGAGGAATTCCCGCTGGTGTGCGAATACCGGCTGCACCGCCCGTCAATTGCCATCATCATGCTGCGCAGCGATTACACCTGGGGAGGCGGTGAGGAGCTGTATCTGTATGACCTGGACGTCATTGTGAAATGGTCGCTGGAATACGGCGTGATCCCGGTCCTGAGCACGCTGCCGGACATGGTGCCCCCGCTGGGTAATGTGGGGCCGGTCAATGAGGCCATCAGGAGCATTGCCGCAAAATATAATGTCCCGCTGTGGGATTTGCAGGCATCCACCCACTGGCTGCCCAGCTATGGCGTTGACGAGACATCTCACCTGACCTCGACGGACAACCGGTTCATCGACAGTGACGAATCATCATGGCGGCGCGACCTGGGTATGCACGTCCGCAACCTGCAAACGCTTGAAGTGCTGGACATCCTCTTAAACGAAGTGATTGCGCCTGATTAGTGCAGGACCAGGTTCATCAGCGCATCCAGCATCTGGATGGCGGTCAGGTTGCGCTGGGTATAGCCGAACTGAAGGTTCTCCCCCTCAAAAATGGCGGGGTTTGGCGAGGCTGACGGGTGAAGGTAGTCCTCGCCAAGCCCCCGGTTGGGGAGCGTCTCCATCACCGACCAGTAATCGAGCAAGGGAATATCGTATTCACGGGCGAGGCGCCTGATGATCTCGTTCTGCTTCTCGGCATCACGGTAGGTGTTATGCGGGAGGGTGGTCAGCACCGGGATCACGTCATAGCGGAGCGTCAGCCCGATGATCTGGCGCAGGTTGCGCTCATACGCGCCAAAATCGACATAGTCAATCGGGTCATTGGTGCCGATCATGATCAGGGCCACCGCCGGTTTGACCATGCGCAGCTCGCATTCAAGGGGTGCGTAACCGCTGCACAGCGGATCGGCTTTTGCCGGGTCCAGCAGGTCGGCGCTGGTCCATCCCCCATAAGCTGCCAGCGAGCGGTTGTTAAATGAATTGCTGGTGCGGGCGGTCGCCGCGATGAAATACTCAATCGCCGGGCGGAGATATTCGTAACTGCCAAGCTGATAATAGCCATCCCCAACCGCTATCATAAAGTCCCACGATGACGTGATGCTGTCTCCCACCTTTGAGAACACACTGGCGCGGTTCCCCCGCTGCTGCCCGGCATGGAAAATTGCCCGCGCGTGCCCGCTGATCCCGGAGATATAAGGCATGTCCTGGTAGCGGGTGAACCCGGGAACCTGAATCGTGGTGGTCAGCGCCTCGCCAAAAATGGTGCCCGCCGGGCTGCGCAGCTTCCAGACCCCCACGTAGAACCCAGGCGCGGACGGCGCGGTCATGGTGAGCGAAATATCAACCACCGCCCCCGGCGCAGTCGCCGGGACGGAAATGGCGGATGTCCCCAACTGATCGCCCTGCTGAAAAACAAGCTGCGTGCCCGCTTCCCAGGGATACAGCCCATTGTTGCGCACGCGCCAGATCTTGGTGAAAGAGGAGCCAGGCTGGATTCGGGAGTTATCGGGGATCGTGACATCGGCTATAAAAGCGGCACCCGGCACATAGCCGTCCCCTGAAACGCTCACGGGAAGGTCAGGGCCAAACCAGGCGCCATCCGGGGCCCGCAGGCGCCAGATCGACTGGAGCGTGCCACCCGCATCCGGAACCGTCAGGTTGACCGTGATCGCTACCGTGCTGCCGGGCGCCGCTGACGGGACAGGAGAAACGGATTGACTCCCCATCCGAGCACCGCTCACCTGCGCAACCTGGTAGCTGACATCCCACGAACAGGTGCCGATATTGCGCAGCCGCCAGGTGACGCTGAACGAATCGCCCGGCTCAAGCGACGCACTGCTCGGCGACATCGCGTCGGAAACCAGCGACGCATCCAGCAGACAGCCTGAGGAACTGATGCTGCTGCCGGGGGTTTTTACCACGATGCGCAGGTAGGGTTCGGTGCCAAACTGCGTGCCATCGGGAGCCTGCAAACGCCACACAGAAGCGTAAATCCCCTCATCGTCAGGCGCAGTCATGAGCACCGAGATATCGACGGTAGCGCCAGGGGCGGTGTACGGCACCGGCACGCTGCCGGAATCACTCATCTGCGAGCCGCGCAGGAAAACCAGCGCGTAGTCCTCCCCCCACGCGCAGGTGCCGCTGTTCTGCATGCGCCAGGTCTTGGTAAATGACTCGCCCGGTTCCATCTCCGTGTCATCCGGAATGGTCACATCGGCCACATATGCCGCGCTGTAGACGCAGTCTTCCTGGTCGCCAGCCTCGCTTTCCAGTTCCTGGACAACGATCTGGACATAAGGCTCCGTCCCGAATAATGTCCCGTCCGGGGCCTGGAGCTGCCACAGCCCCGCATAGACACCTGGCTCAGATGGCGCAACCAGATCAATGGAGATATCGGCTGCCAGCCCGGCTTCGACCATGAAGGGCAGCGGCATCGACTCCGGGCCTGACATCCGGCTCCCACTCTGAAAGACCAGGGTGTACCCATCCAGCCAGTGACAGGTGCCCGTGTTTTCCATCCGCCAGGTCTTGGTAAAGGTTTCACCGGGCGCCAGAACGGTATTGTCAGGGATAGTGATGTCGTCAATAAACGCCGCGTCAGGGAGGCAGTCCACCGGGTTTTCAGGCATCGCTGGTGTGTGGGTCACTGTCGGTGTTGCTTGCGCTGTGGGTATAGCTGGCGGTGTGGGGGTCTCCGGCGATAGTGTCTCCATGTCAGCAGAGGGAAGGTTGGGCCGGAAAAGGCTGCATGAAAGCAGGGTCAATAATGCCAGCACCACCGCAATTGATGCCGGGACAAACTGTTTGATGGAGTCGATTGATCGCGGGAGCTGGCTGCGCATGATTACTCCTGAAAACGGATGTTACTGTAGCATGGCATCGGCAGGGCAGCAAACCCGGTCGGGAAAGAAAAATCCGGCAGCCAGAATGGCTCCCGGATCAACCAGTATCCTGTCAATGCGTCCTTTTTACCCGCGAAGCCTCCCAAGATGCTGTTTTGCCCAGTTTTGCCCGGCTGTGTAGGCAGCAATGCCGATTCCGTAAAATTCAGCCATAGCGGCGGGATTATCCACGTCAATCCCGGTGTTCATCGCCCGCTCGCGGTCGCCATCAAGGTTGAGCCGCCCATCGTAAAGCGTGCCATCCGGCAGGGTAGCCCCCTGCATGATATCGGCAAAGACCAGCCGCTCCCCGATGACCTGCCACATCATATTGGCGTCTGTTAATGAACGCTTATCCCCTTCCGGAGAGAGCGCGCCAAGATAGGCTCCGGTCAGGTTTGCCGCGCTGAAATCGACACCACGCAGGTTGACCGCACCGAGGTTGGCGTTTTGCAGATTGGCCCAGGAGAGATCGGCCCACTGGATATTGGCCCAGGAGAGGTCAGCCTGCTGGAGCTGGGCATCGCGCAGCGAGGCGCGCTGGCAGTTCGTGCCTACCAGCCGGGCGTTTTCCAGGCGCGTGTACCAGAGCAGCGCTCCCAGCAGGTCGGCGCTGGTCAGGTCAGCACCATTCAGGTTGGCCCAGTGCAGGTCAGCCCACTGAAGGCGCGTCTTGCTGAGATCGGCTTTCTCCAGGTTGGAGCGGCTCAAGATCGCCCGCGCCAGGTTAGATTCGCTGAGATTAACCCCACCAAGCTGAGCGCCAGACAAATCGGCATGGGACAGGTCAAAACGTTTCAGGCTGCGCTCGCCATCCCACTCACGCGCCAGGGCGAACATCTCCTCGCGGGAGATGAGCGATCCGGTATCAAACAATTTGTAGCCGCATTCGGGGCAATACTTGGCATCGTCATAAGGCAGTTCGAATTCGCATTGTGGGCACAGCTTGGTCATGTCTCTTCTCCACAGATTAAGAAGGTGGCATTGGTGTGATGATTATATCCTGAACTGAGAACGCGCGCTGACGGGGCGCCACACTGTCGCGGAAACAGGCTCATGGTGGAAACAATTCAAACCTGCATAATATGTGAGTTTTACCTCTTGCCCTCACCCTGGTCGCGCATCTGCGCGACCTTCCCTCTCCCTCAGGGAGAGGGGTTAATCGGTCTCCCTTCTCC
>JAFGNO010000121.1 GCA_016926985.1 Anaerolineae bacterium | reverse complement strand
GAAATTCTCTGCCGATGATTTGCGTCAGCGCATGCTGTCTATGGCTTGTTAATTACCCAAAACACTTATGCAACGCTGTACTAGTCGGTCTAGGGCCGCGTGAATGGGTCAAATAGCTTCTGATACTCCTGCAGTGCATACCGGTCGGTCATCCCGGCAATATAGTCGCAGACTATCCGCTGCAGCGAGGCCTGCCCGGTGTCGATACGCCGCCGGGTATCATCTGGTAGCTGCATGGGTCTCCCGGTGTAAGCTGCAAATAACTCGGTAATGAAATGCTCCGCTTTGGCAGCCATCCGGATCACCCGGTAATGACTGTAGAGATTCTGATACAGGAAATCCTTCAATTCACGTATCATGCCCATCATTTCCTCGCTGTGGCCAATCACCGGGGCAGCCATCAGTTGGAGCGCTTCAACCGATTGGGGGTTAGCTTCGGCAAGGCGTTTTTGCGTTGCCAGCGCAACATCCCGCACCAGGATCCCGACCAGCCGCCGGATCAGTTGGTGGCGGGTCAGTTCATCAAACCGGGAGGAGCTAAATCCAATTTCGTCCTTCCCCATTTCCCACAGACCAAGTCCCTCAAGCTGGTATGGGACGATCAGGCCTGCGTACAGCCCATCATCCAGATCGTGGGCCGTATAGGCCAGTTCATCAGCCACATTGGCAATCTGGGCCTCCAGGTTCGCGATTTTATGGGGCTCATATTCCTCAGCGACTGTGCTGACATCATATTCCGTCTCGTGCTTGACAATTCCCTCTCGCACCTCAAAGGTCAGATTCAATCCCTTGAATTCCTGGTAGCGATACTCTAGTTCGGTCACAATACGCAGTGCCTGCTGGTTGTGGTCAAAGCCACTGTAATCCTTCATGAGCGCCGCCAGGGTGGTTTCACCCGAATGACCAAAAGGTGGGTGTCCCAAGTCATGGACCAGGCAAATTGCTTCCACCAGGTCTTCATTGGCGCCAAGGATCCGAGCCAGGGTTCTGCCGATCTGCGCTACCTCAAGCGTGTGGGTCAGGCGGGTGCGGAAATAATCCCCTTCGTGGTTCACAAAGACCTGGGTCTTATATTCCAGGCGCCGGAAAGCTGTTGTGTGAAGCACCCGGTCCCGGTCTCGCTGGAAAGCACTGCGGTGCTGGGGCTCTTCTTCCGGGTATGCGCGCCCCCTGGAATCGGCAGATTTCATGCCATAAGGTGCCAGATATTCGCGCTCCCGCTCTTCAATTTGTGTTCGCGTGTAAATCATCTGTGTCCTTGCCTCTGTCAGGTTGCAGGCAGTATACCCTATACCTCTGCACCAGAATTTGTAAGGCAGTCTAGCACCGGGGTATTGGCTGTGTCAAAGAGAGCTGTGTTCCCGGCCCCCAGGGAAATGGGATTTGACCAATTGTCACTTTGTGCTATAGTCGCATCTGTTCCGGTTTCTGAGCGCTTAAACCACCTTTACCACCAGAATACGATACGGTCTGGCGTAATAACAGTGGCTGCTCCAGCGCTGGTCGGAATGCTGACGGAGCAGTCAAAAGCGCCCGCTATTCACCCTCTTTCCAATTTTAAAGGAGAATCTTTATGGATCCCCGTGTGAGTAAATTAGCCGATCTGTTGGTCAATTATTCAGTTGCCGTTCAGCCAGACGACCTTGTACTGGTCAGGTTCAATACTTTGGCTGAAGAAGCTGGCCTTGAAGTCTACAGGGAGGTGCTGAAGGCCGGCGGCAACCCGATTGTCCAGATGCTGTCGGAAAGCGCCGCCGAGGTTTTCTATAAGACAGCCAGCGACATGCAACTTGAATTCCTGAACCCGGTCGAGTCCTGGCTTGTTGAAAATGTCGATGTCCGCATCACCCTGGGGGCAGTACAAAACAGCAAGGCATTAACCAATATCGATCCCACAAGAATGTCGATTGCCCGGAAAGCCAATGCGCAACTGACGGAAACCTTCATGCGCCGGCAATCCTCAGGAGATCTGCGCTGGACAGGCACCCGGTTCCCCTCTCATGCCGCCGCACAGGACGCCGAGATGAGCTTGTCAGACTACGAAGACTTTGTGTATCAGGCCTGCATGGTTCATCTGGATAATCCAGTGGCTTACTGGCAGCAAAAATCCGTGGAGCAGCAGCGCCTGGTGGACTGGTTGAAAGGCAAAGAGCATATCGAGGTCAAGGGAGAGCATATTGACCTCACCCTTTCCATCGCTGACCGGGTGTTTATCAACGCGGATGGGAAGAAGAATATGCCCGATGGGGAAATTTTTACCGGCCCGGTTGAGGATTCGGTCAATGGCTGGGTTAAGTTCACCTTCCCTGCTGTCTATGGTGGGCGCGAGGTGGATGGTGTGGAACTCCGGTTTGAGAATGGGGAAGTGGTTCACGCCACTGCCGAGAAGGGCGAGGATTTCCTGAACAGCGTCCTGGATACCGATGAACGATCCCGCTACCTGGGCGAGTTTGCCATCGGCACCAACGAGTTCATCCAGCAGTTCACCCGCAGCATTCTTTTTGACGAAAAGATCGGTGGTACCGTCCACATGGCAGTTGGCGCCGGGTATCCCGATACCGGCTCAGTAAACAAATCAGCCATTCACTGGGACATGATCTGTGACATGCGCTCTGGCGGGCAGATTTACGTGGATGGGGCATTATTCTATCAGGATGGCGAGTTCAAAGTCTGAGCAACCTTTATGTAGAGTAAGGATAACAGCATGGACCCAAGAACAGAGAAAGTAGCAGATATCCTCGTCAATTATTCGGTTGCCATCCGGCCTGGCGACCTGGTGATGATCCACCTCTACGATCCGCCGGCTTCGCCCCTTGGACTGGCTGTGTACCGGCATGTTTTACAGGCAGGCGGGAACGCGATCTTCCGGATGGCCCCCAGCGGCGCGGAGGACGTGTTTTACAAATATGCCAGCGACGAACAGCTGGATATCCCCGACCCGACTTTTCAGTGGCTGATGGAAAACATTGATGTGCGGATGGCGATCCGCGCACCGGTGAACACGAAATCGCTGTCCAATGTAGACCCGGCACGGCTGGCCCGCGCGCGAAAAGCCAATGCGCCGATCATGGATACATTCATGACCCGGCAGGGAAGCGGAGAGCTGCGCTGGACCTTGACACAGTATCCGACGCAGGCCGCTGCCCAGGACGCCGAAATGAGCCTCTGCGAGTATGAGGATTTCATCTACGGGGCCGCCATGGTTCACCTGGATGACCCGGTAGCCTACTGGAGGCAAAAGTCTGCTGAGCAGCAGCGCCTGATTGACTGGCTCAAAGGCAAGGACAGGGTAGAAGTAAAGGGCGAGAACGTCGAT
>JAFGNO010000013.1 GCA_016926985.1 Anaerolineae bacterium | reverse complement strand
GGGCGTGATATCGATGTCATGCAGGCAGTAACCGTGGAAGAAGTCATGACCCACGATGTGGAAACAGTCCCGGTGGACATGACCCTGGTCGAGCTTTCGGAGGTATTCAGCCATTCCCGGCATCATGGTTACCCGGTGCTGGATCGGGAGGGTCACCTGTGGGGTATCGTGACAATAACCGACCTAGATCGGGCAGTTGCCAATAAAAAACCGCGCTCAACCACGGTTGCGGAGATGGGAACACCCCGCCAGCGCCTCCTGATGGCCTATCCCGATGAACATATGGATGAGGTCCTGGCCCGCATGGGGCCGCGCGGGTTGGGCCGGATGCCGGTTGTTTCCCGGCAGGATCCGTCAGTGCTTGTGGGGATGATCCGGCGGGAGGACATTATCCGGGCTTACCATATTGCGCTGGCCCGGCGCGGGGAAATCCAGCACCGGGCAGCACGGATGCAGGCAAAAAGCGAAAAGGGCACTGAGTTTGTTGAATTGATCCTGGAAGAAAGCGATGCAGCCGTCGGGCGATCCTTAAGAGAACTGGCCTCTCTTCTCCCCAACGACTGCATTGTGGTATCGATCAAACGCGGCGGGCGGGTGATGATCCCGCATGGGAACACGATCTTTCAGGCAGGCGACCTGGTGACAGCGTTTATCCACAGCGCCGCGTCAGAGAAAGTCCATCAATGCCTGCATGGTTGCACCAGAGAGGACAAAAAGCCCTCTCTGGCATAACTGTTCACGGTTCGGGGCATGATCTGCTGCCAGATGGTCAGTATCACATACTCTCCATGATCATCGCCAGGCCGCCCAGGGCCATGAAGATGATCCCACCAATACAGCCCAGCACGCCCAGGATGATATGCACCCAGAGCAGCGCGCTCAGGCAGCCCTTGTTTTCAACCTGCATCCCGCTGCGCTGATCGTTGTTGGCCTTGCTCAGGAAGATGATGTTGGCAATCAAACCCAGAACACCCGCACCGACATAGTACAGGATCAGCGTGATGAACGCCTCGCCAAGATAGCTTTTGGTCGGACGCTGGTAGTAGGGTGGTGGATAGCCCTGTGGTGCTCCGTACATGTTAACCCCCAGAATTTGACATAAACACACGATTTTCAATTGCGATCATCATACACGAAAAAACAACGTCTTACAATCCAAACCGCTATCCGTCGGGGCTTTATCATTCCTGGGAAATGAGATAACCTCGCACTCGTAGTATCAACAAACAATCAGAAAGCGAGGTTATCAATGACGACACAGGTGCCGCCATTGGGGGAGCGCCGCCAGCCACAAATTGGTGCTAAATACAATTGCCCTGGTCTCCACTCCGCCCGGACTTGAATCGACCAGAACGTTTTGATTATACTGGTGATGCAAGGCGACACGAATATCACAGCGATGGAGAATCAGATGAACGATCTACCGCAATATACCCCGGACGAATCCCTGAGCGACCACGAGCGCATGAAGGGCCTTGTGGAGTTCCTCAGCGCCTATATTGAGCAATATCATGGCGGCTGGGTGCGCCTGCTGGAATTTGACGGAAACAAACTGAAAGTGGAGATGGGTGGCGCGTGTGTGGGCTGCCCGCTTTCACCGCATACACTTCGCGGCTGGATCGAAGGGACCGTCAGGCAGTTCTTCCCGGATATTGCCGAAGTAGAGGCAATTGACGCGCCAACGCTTGACTAGATATCAATCCTCAGCCAGGGCGGGTCCGGGTTGAAACGCCGGTGATGACCCGCTCCGGGGGTGTCATCCGTTCCGGGGGGCCGTAGCGAAAAGGCGGCGATTCGGCTTCGCCGTTGAACCAGTAGCGGATGATCAGATCGGCTTCTTCCTCAATCGTCAGGGGGGTGGTGTCGATTTGCAGCAGACGGGTGTCATTCACCACCTCGTATTCGCGCCGCAGCCGGCTGAGCATCCGCCGCCGGATGGTCTCATCGCGGAAATGCTGCTCGCTCGCCAGGTGCATCCGCCTGAGCGCCTCCCCCAGGTCGCAGGACAGCACCACAATTTTTCCCGTATCGTTCAGAATCCGGTAGTTGCGCTCATCGAGCAGGGCTGCGCCGGGCACCACAATCACGGATTTCCGCATAAGGGCAGCGTGGCGGCATAGCTCATGTTCAATAGCGCGCAGCCGGGTATCGCCGTACAGCTCGCGTAAGCGGGCAATGCTCATCACCTCGCGCAGCTCGATTTCCTCATCGATATCCATCATGTCAATGGACAGCTTCTGGGCGATGTGCTGCCCAAGTGAGGATTTGCCGACGCCCAGAAACCCGGTCAGCACCAGGTTTTCAAAGGGCAGATCGAGGCGGGAAACCGGCTGGTTGTCCATCAGGTTGAGCGGGTTTCCACCCGGTGGACGGTCATCGCGCCGCGCTGCATACGCTCAATCGACAGGATCGCCAGGTCGCCGGGATCGCCCAGCGTGGTCACATGCTGCTGCAGGCGCATCCCCAGCGGTTGTCCAAGCATGGCTGCCCCCAGCAGGCCCATGATGATCAGCGGGATGCGCTGTATCTTGCCAAACTTCTCCCGTTCCGACCCTGCCAGGGCGACCAGCGTCGCCGCCGTCCCCAGCAAAGCCACGCTGACCAGATTAGTCCCGCAGTTGGGGTGGACGGCAAGCTGGTGCTCTCCCTGCTGCATCCGGGCCAATGCCTGGTTTGCACTTTCCCGGACAATGTCGGTTGAGACATCTCCGTATAACCAGAAGCCCCGTGCATCCGAGCGCCCGATGATCTTGAGCTGCGGCACACGGCGCGACATAAGGTGGATGGTCGCGTGCTCAAGCCCGTGGTTGCGGCGCACCCGCCGCACAAGAGAAATATCCAGTAAATCGTTGAGCCCTGTGAGTTGTTTTTCCATCAGCTATCCTGT
>JAFGNO010000120.1 GCA_016926985.1 Anaerolineae bacterium | reverse complement strand
GGCGGCAGCACGATCAACTTCATATCCAGGCACATCAAAAACCGCATCAGCGGCGAGGGGAAATCATTGGCAGTCCAGCTCCCAACATGGGAAGCAAACTACCAGACTTTCCCCCAGCGTTTTAGACGTTGTCACGATTACCCATCCCTTTCACCCCCTTTGTGGTCAAAAGGTCGAGGTGATTCATGTAATCCAGCAGCAGAGTGAGTTACAACTCTATATTCAATATCCTACTGGAGAAGAGATGTATATCCAGGCATCGTTGACGGATTATGCCGGCGAGGTCAATGAACTTGACCTGGCAGCGATGAGCACTAAGCCGCAGCTGAGTGGGCAAGGGCTGCGAGCACTGGCTGAGTTTATCCGTCAACGCAAATCCTGATCAATGGGCGTTTCTTCGCCAGCTACCAGGAGTATGAATATGTCGAAAAATCGACCATCACGCTGCCAGGCAGAGCCAAGCCGCGTGCGGTGGGCTGATCTCCCGGCAGAACATCGACAGGCGGCAATTACCTTCCTAACCCAATTAGCATTGAAGCAAATCAGGGGAATCCATCAATCCCCCCAGGAGCGAAGCGATGACCCTGCCAACTGACACCCAAAAGATCCAAACAACACACCTGGCGCGCCAGGCTCTGGTCTATGTGCGCCAGTCCACGCCGCGCCAGGTACGACACAATCTGGGAAGCCAGCAGCGCCAGTACGATTTCACCCAACAGGCCCTGGCCCTGGGCTGGTCGGCTGAGCAAATCGTCGTCATCGATGATGACCAGGGACGGTCAGCCACAGCCCAGACTGCCCGCAGTGGATTTCAGTTCTTAATTGCGGAAATCAGTCTGGGCCATGCGGGAGCGATTTTCAGCCTCGAGGTTTCTCGTTTAGCACGCGCTTCCAGTGAATGGTGTCGACTGTTGGAAGTCTGTGCCTTAACCCAGACCATGGTTATTGATGAAGATGGGGTTTATGACCCGCGCCACCCCAATGACCGGCTCCTGTTGGGATTCAAGGGTACCATGAGCGAAGCCGAATGGTATGTGATCCGGTCGCGAATGCAAGGCGGGAAGTTAGCTCAGGCACAGCAAGGGTTGCTCTGCTTCCATCCCCCAACCGGCTATGTGCATGACGCCAATGGAAACTTGATCAAAGATCCTGACCAGGCCATTCAAGCCAGTATTCAGCAGGTCTTTGACCAATTTGAACAACTGGGTTCAGCCGGGGCCGTGGTCACTTATTTCCAACAAGAACAACACTTGCTGCCCACACGTCGATGGGGACGAGCCCATGCTGGGGAATGTGAGTGGAAGTTGCCCAGCCGCAGCCGGATTCTCGATATGCTGCACAACCCTTGCTATGCGGGCACCTATGTCTACGGACGAACCCGGACGATCCCCAAACCGGGCGACTTGACACACAAGACCAGTCGCCAGCTGCCACCGGCAGAATGGCAGGTTGTTATCCCTGACCACCATGCCGCTTATCTCTCACCAGCTCAGTTTGAGAAGAATCAGGCTCAATTGCAGGCCAATTATCAAACGCTGCCGACCAGTCAGCCGGGCATCGCCCGCGAGGGGGCAGGGCTTCTGCAAGGTATCGTGCTCTGTGGCCACTGTGGTCGCCGCATGACAGTTCGCTATCAGGAAGACAAAACCCGCCCCATTTATTACTGCGAGGCTCAACATCGTCGTTATAACCACCCGATGTGCCAGGCCATTCGGGGGCAGCGGATTGATGCCCGGGTGAGTGAGATCCTGTTGGCTGCCCTTCAACCCGTCGCTATCGAGCAGGCACTGACCGCCCTCAACTCCGTCGCTGCTGACCGGTCTCAAGCCGAGCGCCATCGCCAACTGCAGTTGGAGCGGGTGCAGTATGAGGCGGACCTGGCTCGTCGCCGTTACATGGCGGTTGAGCCTGAAAATCGGCTGGTTGCACGCACCTTGGAACACGATTGGAACCAGAAACTACAGCAACTGGAAGTTCTACAGCGGGCTCAGAACCGGCGGCCTACCCCTGGAGATCTACCTTTGACCGATCAGGAACGGCAGCAGGTACTGGCTCTGGTCCAAGATGTCCCGGCTCTCTGGCATGCGCCAACCACAACCCCTGCTGAGCGCAAACAGATGCTCCGCTTTCTGATTCGTGATGTCACCCTGCTAGGCCTTGAAACCACGATTCAGATAGGCATTGTCTGGCAGACCGACGCGACCACCCAGGTCACCATTCCACGAGGCACCAAACGCACAGATCCAGCCATTATCGACCACATCCGTCGGTTGGCGGCGGAGGCACATAGTGATGAGCAAATTGCCAGTTGGATGAACGCAGCGGGCTACACCACTGCCCGCTGCCATCCCTTTACCGCCGCCCGGGTCCATGAACTGCGGCGTCTCTACCGAATTGACTCCGGGCTCTCCAAACAGCCGCGCCGTTATCCCTCTGGGCAACGCGAAGATGGCCGTTATACCACCTGGGCCGCCGCCGAATTGCTCGATTGCAGTGTGGAAACTGTCATTCACTGGTGTCGAACCGGTCGCCTGGATGCCCTGCAGGCTCGAAAAAATTCGCCCTACTGGATTGCTCTCCCACCGAGGTAATTGATTGTTTTCAGGGTCTTTCCCAAAAGCCTAACTTAGGGTACAGTCAGAAGTAGTCTTGACCTGAAAACCTTCTTTCCCTTATCAATGCTCATGTAAAGAGGTGCATAATGACCGGCAAGTCCCAATAAAGCGAGGATCCCGGTCCATTTTGATACACCTCGGACAGCCCCGAAGCAAAAAGACACTGAACAAGGCCAGGATGCTGG
>JAFGNO010000119.1 GCA_016926985.1 Anaerolineae bacterium | reverse complement strand
GGCTGGATGTTTACCTGCCTGCCATGCCAGAAGCCTACCTGGTTGAGGTTGACGCAGGGGCAGCAACCACCGTAATGACTGTGCCGGATAATTCAGATGTGATCCTTGACGTGGTCGGCTCTGCGGGCCGTTTTGAGTTTAGTACTGGCAGTGGGTCTACCGTGGAAATGGTTGTTGATGCCGGGGCAGGCACGGTGCTGTTAAGCCTGGGAGACCGGTCTGACCTTGTCCTTGAGATAGACGGTGGCGCGGGGCGGGTGGAGGTTACCATTCCGCAAAATACAGGGGTCCGTATCACCATTGAGGAGGATAGCGCGGGGCGTGTTGACCTGCCAGCCGATTTCGAGATGGTTGATGATGGTGGTGATAATGATGATGATACCGGGACGTGGGAGTCGCCAAACTACGGTCGGGCTGACCACTCCACGGAAATCACGGTAAGCGATCTGGGCGCAGGGAGCATTACTATTCAGCACTAAGCGGGATATGCACCGATGAGAGCCACCTGGAGTGGCTCTTTTTTGATCCGGTGGTTTGGCATACTATAAGGGGTGAAGCCATCAGGGAGTAACCATGCGCTCCAGCTTTTTACAGATCATTGAGTCCCGGCGTAATTGCGACTGTATCACGCTGATAATATGCCTGTGTGCACATGTGTTGTATCAATTTTTCGCTTATCGGCAGACAGGAACACTGGGATTCCCGCTTGATGACTCCTGGATCCACCAGACTTATGCCCGCAGTCTTGCCCAAACCGGGCAGTGGGCTTTTGTACCGGGTATACCAAGTGCTGGCTCAACATCTGTATTATGGACCCTGCTCATCTCGCCGGTTTTTCTGGTCTCCAACGATGCCCGGATATGGACCTATATCCTGGGGATGCTATCCCTTTTTGCCGGGGCAGCAGGGGCCAGTCGGCTCATTCCGGCGGGCAAACCTGCTCATGCGCTGGCAGTATCCGCAGCAGTTGCGCTGGAATGGCATCTGGTGTGGGCCAGCGCTTCCGGAATGGAGACCATGCTATTTGCCGCGCTGGTGGTCTGGTTCTGGGTATGGGTGCTTTCACAATATACCTCTGGTTATACCTGGCAGCAGGGATTGTTGTTAGGGCTTTTTGGGGGCGGGTTATTTCTTGCCCGCCCGGAAGGGATTGTCGCAGCCGGTATTGCCGGAGCAGCGTGGCTGATACGTTCCAGAGGCCGGATGCGGGACAGGATTCTCTGGGCTGCGAGTGCTGCTTTTGGCCTGGCTGCTATCCTGCTGCCCTTGTTCATGTTCAATAGCGCGATAGGCGACACGCTGTTTCCCAACACGTTTTATGCCAAACAGACTGAATACGCCCTGCTGTGGAATTTGCCGCTCATTGGGCGGTTGTTTGACCAATTCCGGGTGGTGTTTGTGGGAGCGCAGGTGCTGTTAATCCCGGTGCTGGTTCTGAGTATCTGGCAGGCCGCCAGGCGTGGCCCTCACGAACTGTGGCTTTACTTACCACTCGTATGGTGCGTTTCTCACCTGGTTCTGTATGCCATACGTCTGCCAGTAACCTACCAGCATGGGCGGTATGCGATGCCGGTGATACCGGTGCTGCTTGCTTATGGCATGATGGCAGTCCTGCGGTTGGCAAATCCTGGCGCTGGCAAAAGGGGGGTTAGGATGCTCAGTATGGCCTGGCTGGCCAGCACAGCAGTGCTGTTCCCGTCCACACTGGTTGTGTTAGGCGCTCCGGCCTACAGCCGCGATGTCGACTTCATTGAACTGGAAATGGTCGCCACTGCCAGATGGCTGGCAGATAACACCTTGGAGACAGATCTCATTGCCGCCCATGACATCGGGGCCATCGGATATTTTGCGGAGGTGCCGCTGCTTGATCTGGCAGGGTTGGTATCACCGGATGTCATTCCATTTATGACCGATCCGGAGCGGCTTGGCGCCTACGTTGTTGAGTCTGGAGCAGACTATCTGGTGGTTTTTCCAAGATGGAACCGGTCCTACCGCAAGATGGTGTCTGCCCCGGTGTTTCAGGCAGTTTGGTCAAGCGATCGTATGCCCGGCTATCGGCAGTATGCTGATTTGGGGCCGATGACTGTCTACCGTGTTTTGCCCTGACACGGCTGAGTTACATATACTTGGGATAGGGTTTCTGTTGTATAAAATCGGTTCTTCCCTGCTTGCTCGTGATTCCTGCCTGTGGTAGACTGAAAGCACTCTGGAGATTGTTGTTCACTGTGTTGATTGCAGGCAGATGGAGTTGTTGATGGGTCAGCAAGAATCCAAGCCCGGCAAGAAGATATCGGTGGTGATTGTTGACGATCATCAGATCTTTCGTCAGGGTATTGAAGCAAATCTGGAACTCCATGACGACCTGCAAGTGGTAGGGCAGGGGGGAAATGGGCATGAAGCCCTGAAAATTATACAGGAAAAGCAGCCCGATGTGACCATTATGGACATCAACCTGCCGCTGATGAACGGTATCCAGGTGACCAGGGAAGTGACCAACCTGTATCCCGGGATCAGGGTGATTATGGTTACAGCCTTTGATGACCCTGAGCAGGTATTGCATGCTCTGCGCGCTGGTGCCGCCGCCTTCTGCCCCAAAGATATCGTCCCTGATCAGCTTGTGGAGATTATCCGGTTGGTGGTGAACGGGCATTACGTGGTTGATAACACGGTGTTTGATGCAGAAGGCATCCAGGAATGGATGGTGCGTGGGGTAGAAGCCATTGCCGGCCCCTATTACGCGGAACTGGCAGAGAGCTACTCTCCACTCTCACCCCGCGAGATGGAGATCCTGCGATATGTGACGCAGGGAATGAGCAATATGGAGATCGCCCAGCATCTCAATATCAGTCACCAGACTGTAAAAAACCACATGACCTCCATACTGCGAAAGCTGGCAGTGGAGGACCGGACCCAGGCGGCTGTCTTTGCATTGAGACGGGGGTGGGTCAGGCTCCGTGATACAATTTCACCGGATGACCTGTCATCGGGTGAAGGTTAGTAGTCGGATGGTAATCCTTATTTCAGGAGTGGGAAACGACAATGGAAGTAATGGCATCAGATGCGCATAAGTCCGGCAAAGACCAGGTCCTGGATATGCTCCATGGGGAGATCGAGCAGGTAACGGCTGAAGTTCGGGACATTTCCGCCAAGGTGAGTCAATCCAGAAGCCAGGTTGAGCAATTGGCCCAGCGTAACGCGGTAGTAATTGGTGAAGTACGAAGGATTGAGTCTTCCCTGGATGCGGTGCCCCGCATGGAGATTCGGGAAGTCTATGCCCAGGCGCTGGACGTGCAGCAGCGACTGCTGTCAGCCCGTGGGCAGCTTGAGAAATTGCAGGCCGAGGAGAAAATCGCCCGGGGAATGGTTGAGCTTCTTGAAAACACCCTGGAGATATTGAGCCAGCAGGAAGAGGAGGACGACGATGGAAGCGAGAGTTTCAACGCCCGCGAAATGATTGTGAGGGTTATTGACGCGCAGGAAGAACAGAGCGAGCGCCTGGCCCGGCAAATGCACGACGGCCCAGCCCATTCGTTAACCAATTTCATTCTGCAGGCGGAGATCTGCCAGAAGCTGTTTGATCGGAATCCGGAAAAGGCCCGCGAAGAATTAACCAACCTTAAAACTGCAGCCAATGAAGCTTTTCAGAAGGTGCGCGGCTTTATCTTTGACCTGCGCCCGATGATGCTTTCTGACCTGGGTGTGGTCCCCACGCTCAAGCGCTACCTGGAGGGATACGGCGAAAAGACGGGTATTGAGACGAAATTTGAACTGATAGGGCGTGAGCGACGTATTGAGCACTACCGGGAGGTGTTGATTTTCCGGGGGGTGCAGGCCCTGCTGCTGAATGCGCGCGATCATAGTGGCGCCACTTCGGTGAAAGTAATCGTTGAGATAGATGATGAGCGTGTTCGCGCTATTGTGGAGGACAACGGACGTGGTTTTGGTACAGGCAAATTGAGCCTCAATTCCAGCAACAGTGAGGCGCTTGGCCTTGGCGCGCTGCAGGAGCGGGTCAATCTGGTGGGGGGTATTGTCCGGGTTGACAGCCTGATGGGGCAGGGCGCCAAAATAGAGATTGATATTCCAGCCGGCCAGCCGGTAAATGACATGTCCGAATGAACCTGCTCGCTGGCCTTTAGCATAATCGTGATAATTGACTATAGTAGTAGCATGAATGACCCGCATTAAGATACCGCGCGATATGCTTGAAGAGAGATAGATGATGATCCGTGTAATAATTGTGGATGATAACGACGAGACTCGAGACGGCACCCGTCGCCTTCTGGAATATGAGGACGATATTGAGATTGTCGATTTTGCCGATAATGGTCTGACCGCGATTGAGAAGATCAAGGCACAGAATCCCGATGTCGTGTTAATGGATATTAATATGCCAGGGATGGATGGCATCACAGCCACGCAGCGGCTTCAAACAGAGGCGCCAGGCACGCAGATTATCATTGTCTCTGTGCAGGACGATGCCAGTTATATGCGCCGGGCGATCCGCGCAGGAGCAGTGGACTTTGTCGCAAAACCGATCAGTTCAGATGAACTGGCAGAAGCTATCCGGCAGGCTTATGCTAAACGTCCGGCAACGGTTGCCCCGGCAGCTGCTCAACCTGCAGCAGCTGCTCCCGTACCAGGTTATGACTATCGTGCACCTTCCGAAGGACACGTGATCACCGTACTTGGTCCAAAAGGTGGTGTCGGTAAGACAACCGTCAGTGTAAACCTGGGCCTGGGTCTGGCCAGGGCGGCAACTGACAAAAAGATAGTGATTATGGACGGTAACCTGTTCTTCGGGGATGTGGGAGTCTTCCTCAACACGCGCGGAGAATTCAGTATCGGCGATCTGGCGCGGATGGCCGAAACACCTGACGAAATCGATGACACCTTTTTCCAGAAGATCGTTATTCCTCATGATAGCGGCGCCCATCTGTTGATCGCTCCGGCCAACCCTGCCGAAGTGCCCAACCTGACGACGCAGGTTGTCATCAACATCTTGAGCTACTTGAAGACGAAGTACGACTACATCATTGTGGATACCTCAACCAACTTTGATGATGCACTTGTAGGGGCAATTCAGTCTGCCGAAAAGCTGATCCTGATCACTGCACCGACTATGCCAGCGCTTAAAGATGCGCGTATCATGTTGGGTGAACTGAGCAGTGCTGGTTTTGATCTTGAAGATCTGGTGATCGTGCTGAATATGGTTGAAAAAAACCAGCGCATCACCGCCGACCAGATCCAGAACTTCCTGCGACACCCGGTGGATATCCAAATCCCGGAGGATGCGGCTGCCAAGGAAGCGCTTAACAGGGGTGTAGGGCTGGTGACATTGGATGCACGTCGTGTAAATAGCGTACGCCCGTTGCTTGATCTGGTACAATTGATTCGACAGCGCGTCGAAGAACCGGTTGACGACAACTTGGACACCCCGCAGCGTGGTCGAGGCGGGTTGTTTGGCAGGTAACGAGGGAATAAAGGGAAGGAGAAACAGTCGTGTCGAGTCTATTAAAGCGAATTGAGCGTGGTCAAACACCCGGAGAAGAAGGTGGTGGTACGCCGGAGATGCCGGCAGCAGGGGGCGGCCGCCAAGAGGGTCTGGCATCCATGCGGCCCCGTCGGGATTCGGCTCCAGGTGCAATTGGCTCAGTCGGGGGGGTGGATATTAAGGACATGGTCCAGCGCAGGCTGCTGGAAGACCTGGGGCCTGGCGAGTCATTTGACCTGACAAAATCCGAAGAACTGCGCGCTCGCATCGACGATCTGTTCAACCAGATCCTGATGGAAGAGGGCATTGTGCTTGCTCGCCATGAGCGCAAGCGCCTGCATGAGCAGATTGTCGCTGAGCTGCTGGGCTTTGGCCCCCTGGAGCCGCTCCTTGAGGACCCGGATATCACCGAGATCATGACCATTGGTTATGCCAAAGTCTACATTGAGAAAAAGGGACGTATCGAGGAGGCCCCCGTTCACTTTGAGAACGAGGAGCATCTACGGCGTATTATTGACCGGATTGTTGCGCCATTGGGGCGTCGTATTGACGAATCCTCTCCGCTTGTTGACGCACGTTTACCGGATGGGTCTCGTGTTAACGCGGTGATCCCCCCAATCTCCATTGATGGATCGGCGCTTACCATTCGTAAGTTCTCCAAAGTGCCGTTGACCGTCCAGGATATCATCAACTTTGGGTCGACAACCATTGAGCAGATGGAATTTCTGCGGGCTTGCGTGGTCTCAGGATTCAATATGGTGGTATCTGGTGGTACAGGTTCCGGCAAGACCACTCTCCTTAACATCCTGTCTGGCTTTATCCCTGAGCACGACCGGATTGTCACCATTGAGAACGCTGCTGAGCTGCAGCTGAGACAGGATCACGTAGTTCGACTGGAGAGCCGCCCGCCCAACATTGAGGGTAAAGGCGAGATCACTATCCGCGATCTGGTCATCAACTCTCTCCGTATGCGCCCCGACCGCATTGTGGTGGGAGAGGTGCGTGGTGGTGAGGCGCTTGACCTGATCCAGGCAATGAACACCGGTCATGATGGCTCAATGGGCACAGCCCATAGCAACAGCCCGCGCGATACGATTGCGCGGCTGGAGACGATGTGCCTGATGGCCGGGATGGATCTGCCCATCAGGGCTATCCGCGAGCAGATTTCATCTGCAGTTCACATGATCTGTCACCAGGACCGCATGCGCGATGGGTCGCGGAAGATCACCCGGATTACCGAGGTTCAGGGAATGGAAGGTGACGTCGTCACCATGTCGGATATCTTTACATTTGAGCAGACCGGTATGGATGGCGACCGGATCGTTGGGCGTATCATGGCAACCGGTCTGCGCCCCAAGAATATGGACAAGATCATTGATGCTGGTATCCAGCTCCCGCCGCAGGTATTTGGCATCGGTCGCAGATAGCCAGCCTTTCAGGTGTATGTGCCGATCTGGCATCGGGTTATGGAGGTAGAGAATGGGTTTGTTTGGTCGCGATAAAACCCAGGAGCGCCTGGAACAACTGGACAGCTATATTGAGAGCGAATGGACTCCCGCACCAGACAGCACGTCATCTGCCGCAATTGATACCAAGACAATGCGCGAGCAGATGGCTGCCCGGCTGGACAACTTGCTTGACCAGCGAGGGATCGCATCCAATATTCGCGCGCAGCTCAGAAAAGCAGACTTGAAATTAACCGTCAGTGAATACCTGCTGATGCATCTTGTTCTGGCAGTCCTGTTTGCCCTGGTTGCCTATATCGTCCGGGGGTGGTTTGGGGCAGGCGTCGGGTTTATTGCCGGATTATTTGCCCCGCGTATCTATGTCACGATGAAGCGAAACCGGCGGCTGAAGGCTTTTGACAACCAGTTGGGGGATATTCTCAACCTGTGGGTGAACTCCTTGCGTGCTGGATACAGCGTCCCGCAGGCGATGGAAGCTGTCGCTAAAGAAGCCCCGCCGCCGGCGAATTCAGAGTTCCGCCGGGTGGTTTCAGAGATGTCCATCGGTATTCCGATGGACACCGCCTTGAATAACATGCTGGCCCGGATTGGCAGCGAAGACCTGGACCTGGTTTTTACGGCAGTCAGTATCCAGCGTGAGGTGGGTGGTAACCTGGCAGAAATTTTGGATACGATCAGCGAAACAATACGCGAACGCGTGCGTATTAAGGGTGAAATTCGCACATTGACGACATCAGGACGCACAACCGGCACGGTTATCGGGCTTCTGCCGATCCTGCTGGCACTATTCTTGATGTTTGTTAACCCATCCTATATGGGCCAGTTGTTCTTTGGGCCAGAAAAGGGAGGAGCCTTTTTGCCATTTGCGCCCATTCCCTGCGGGTGGCCATTGGTAGCCTGCGGGTTGAGCATGATGGCGATTGGCATCGCGATAATTAACAAGATCGTAAGCATTGAGGTTTAAGCCCGCTGGCTTGAATGCCCGGTAAATAGGGCCACATGAGTGAGATCGGCCTGCGAAATGCTTCAGCAGGTGGGCGCAGAGCTGGTTTCAGGGTCTCAGAAACCTCCAGCAATGCGTAAAGCGCCGGCCCCCTTCGACTGCAGGCGAGGGAGGAAGGCGCAGGCAGATAAGGCTTCAGCCTCAGATAGAAACACCTGTGATATACTGGTGATAAGGTCGAAGGCATTCTGCCTGGCAGAGATTAACGGTTTGTACCTTACCAACCGAGCATTGGGGGTTGCAGACAGGAAACCTTGTCCGCGTAAAATGTTCAAGGTCAAACCTCCTGGTTTGTACTCACGCTGTCTTCGGACAGCGGGCCGCAGTCAATCGGCCATACGTCCCGGATGCGAGGTCTGGTCCACCGGCTTCCAGCCGGTAGCAGCTGACATGAGCTTATTTGTGCCCTGCTACATATAGTTCCAACAGGTGGTAATTATGTCGCCCTTACCGTTTATCATTTTGGGCCTGATTATTGTCATTATTGCCGTTGCGCTGGTAGTTGTTGGGATGCGCAGCAATAAAGACATAGATCCATTGGAGGAGCGGCTTGCTCTGTATGGCGGCACTCAGGAGCTTGCAAAAAATCTTGAGGACATTGAGATGTCGGTGCCGTTCACTGAGCGGGTGCTTCTGCCAATTGCCCAGCAGATGTCAAAGCTCACCTCGCGGTTTACACCGCAGGAAACGCTTGAAAACACGCAAAGGCAGCTTGAACTGGCCGGTCGACCCAACAATATGACGCCGGCTGTTTTCTGGGTTATCAGGCTTTCGGCTATGGCCTTCTTCGCCATTTTCCTGCTGTTTATCCTGAGCGTGACCAAGCAGAAGGCTCTGTTTATCATCGGTGGCGTGCTTGGTGGTGCCGTGCTTGGTTTTATTCTCCCCCCGCTGTGGCTGAGAGGTAAGATCAGCCGGAGGCAGGATGAGATTATTAAATCACTGCCAGATGCGCTTGACCTGATGTCCATCTGTGTGAATGCCGGTTTGGGATTTGATCAGGCCATGGGCCGCGTGTACGAGAAATGGGACAATGAGCTTGGCATGGCCTTTGGGCGAGTGATCCAGGAGATTCGCCTTGGTAAAACCAGGCGTGAGGCACTCCGGGCAATGGATGAGAGCATTGGTGTGGCTGACGTAACGACCTTTATTGGCGCAATCATCCAGGCTGATCAGCTCGGTGTGAGCATCTCTAAAATTCTCAATATCCAAGCGGACCAGATGCGGATGAAACGGCGCCAGAGGGCTGAACAAAAGGCCCAGGCGGCACCCGTCAAAATGATGATCCCGCTGGCGATCTTCATTTTCCCGTCAATCTATATCGTGCTTCTCGGCCCGGCCGGTGTGATGCTCTATTCGCAGTTCTTTGGCAATTAGTGTTGTGCGGCGCCAATCAGGCTACAGTCAACGGCAGGCCGCCAAATGCTGGTTGTACTTAGCAGACACAGATCTGGTCTTTCGTTTTGAAAGGCCCGCTGTATGCCCATACACGTAAGTGGGTTCCAACAATTCATTGAGCAGGCCCGGTGGTGGACGGATGCCGCCGTGGACCTGCTTTTTCCACCCCGGTGTGCAGGTTGTGGGCGGGTGGGCGCGCACCTGTGTCCCCGGTGCCGGGAGTCTTTTGTCCCTTTGGTCGATAACGGCGCGGATGGGCTTCAGGCTGTAAGCGGCTGCGATCAAATAGCGTGCGCCTATGTCTATGAAGGGGCGCTTCGTTTGGCGATCCACGCGCTTAAGTATAAGCACGTCCGGCAACTCGCCGAACCGTTGGCCCAGGCCCTTGCTGACCGGATCAGGCTGAATGTCGATGCCGGTTCGCTGTTATGCCCCGTCCCAATGCACGAAATAAGGCGGCGTGAGCGCGGTTATAACCATGCGGAATTGCTTGCCACGAGTCTTTCGAGGATTTGGGATAATCCTCTTGTGCAGTCGGGTGTCTTGAGGCGCAGTCGTGTTACTTCAACCCAGGTCGGGTTGGATTACGCATCCCGCTATGAGAATGTGAGCGGCGCATTTGAGGCCCAGTCCGGCTATTTCCAGGGGAAGTCGGTGATTGTGGTTGATGATGTGATCACGACCGGGGCAACCATGCAGGCCTGTGCAAAAGCACTGAAGGCGGCTGGAGCTGCCAGGATCACTGGAATTGCGTTGGCACGTACGGTGTTGATGCAGCCAAATGGCTGTTTGCAGTGATAAAAAAGGTAATCTGAGTTTGAAAGCAAGCAGCAAGGAAAGGAGAATTGAGAATGGATATTGTGATACGAGGACGTAACATCACCATTACGCCGCGACTTCAATCATACGTTGAGCGCAAAGTGGAACGTCTCGATCGCTATATGCCAAATATCATCACAATTCATGTCGATCTTGCGGAGGTGAGAAGCGGGGGAAGCGAACGCGAAGTGGCTCAGATTACGGTCAGAAACTCGCACGGAACCATTTTGCGTGCTGAAGACCGCTCAAGCGACGTGTTTGCTGCAGTCGATTCGGCTGTGGACAAGATATACCGGCAGATAGAGCGGTATAAAGGAAAACGCAAGCGCAGAGGTGATATTGACGATGATTTTCTGGGTTATGAAACGGCAATCGAGCTCGAGGCAGATGAATTTGAGGTCGGGAATGTAATCCGGCGTAAAACCTTTTCTGTAATTCCTATGCATGAAGAAGAAGCTATCGAACAGATGGAATTGCTCGAGCATGACTTCTTTGTTTTTGTCAATGCAGAATCCGGCGGGGTGAATGTCATATACCGCCGTCGGGATGGCAATTACGGGTTGCTCGAACCAGAGATCGAATAGTAAATTCCAGCGTCACTAGCGGGGATGGCTGCCTCTGCCATCCCCGATTTTTCACCAACCTTTCAGATAGACTTCCCAATCCGAATGAGTTTCTAACATCGCTCCGAACAGGTATTCGGTCGATGCTGTTGGTTCACCCGGTTGCCGGAGGAGGGGCATATTGGCCTCCTCTGGCGTCCGTCCGCCCTTTTTGCGATTGCATGCCGGGCAGGCAGAGGCCAGGTTCTCCCAGCTGTGGGTACCTCCCTGGTGTTTGGGGACAATATGGTCAACAGTCAATGTTTTGGCATGGCGGCCGCAGTACAGGCAGGTATATTGATCGCGCCGGAATACCTCAATTTTACACAGCTTTACCCGCCGCCTGGGTCGGGCCACCATGTAAGCGAGCAGGACAACGGAAGGGCGGGGGTAGCTGCTGACGGCGGTTCGAATCGGCTCACGCCCATTGGCGAGCAGGATGGCTTTCCCGTCCATCATTAAACCGACTGCGCGCCTGGTTGAACAGATATTCAGGGGTTCGTAATTGGCGTTGAGCACAAGAACTGGCTGGTTCATGTAGATTCCTGATTGCCTTCTTCGTACAGCTAGAGGTCATTTTACCAGTCGTATTGTGCCTGCGCAATTTTGTCTACGTGCCCTAGGCCCTGCAAACCAGGATTGTTTTTTGTCGCATGGCGGCGGATTTCAGGCCACTGGTTTGGTTGCTGATGCAGGATTAGATAAACTTAGAGGTCGATCTTTTGTCAGCGGCAGGTGTGAATATGCAGTCACCCATCAAAGGAGTGGTCAGGATAGTCGGCTTGATCCAGCTTGCTTTGCTGGCATGGTTGGGCATCCTGAAACCGTTGAACTGCATGGCAGCCCGGGACAATCCCACCCCTGAGAGCAGCACCGTTGTGGTTATTTCATCACCAGCAGAAGGGGCTATCGTGTCTGGCAGTGTGATGGTAATCGGGACCGTTTTTGATCCGGCCTTTGAATCATATGAACTTGAATTCCTGCCTGATCCTGCTCCGTCAACCACAGACTGGGAAGCGGTTCAACCCCCGGTTGAGCAGATGGTTATCAATGGCGTCATCGGGTCCTGGGATACCACCGGCTTGCTGGATGGCTTTTATATTCTGAGGGTGACCCTGAACCGAACGGATGGTGAACCGGTCCGGGTCGAGCGCCAGGTGACGGTCAGCAATGCCACGCCCACGCCAACCCTGACAGCACAGCCTACCCGAACACCGGAGCCGCCATCTGCAGAAGGTCCAGATATGGCGCCCACGTCACTGATCCAGCAGCCGCCGACGCGGACACCTCGCCCGACCGCAACACCCGGCGGCTCTACGTCCACACCTCAAGGTCTTATTCCACCGGATTCCCCTCTCCAGCCGGCCAATCTCCGGCGGGCCGCTTTTCATGGCATGTTGATTGCTGGCGGCGTGTTTGTCCTGTTGGGCATCTATTCCTTTGTCCGTCAGAGCATTCGGGGGTCATTCTCTGATTCATGGAAATGGATCTGGCGTGAGGTGATAGGCCCACTGGTTGATGCCATACAGCGGCAAAAGCAAAAAAGAAAAAAACAGAATGATACTGGTGAGGATGTTTAGACGCAGGGTGGATAAGGGGCCATATCTTGTTGCAGGGTTGGGAAATCCGGGCAAGAAATATCAGAAAAACCGCCATAATATCGGTTTTCAGGTTGTTGATGACCTTGCAAAGCAGGTTGACCTGACCTTTTCCGCATTGCAGCATGGTGCATTTATCGCTAGGGGCAGCATTGCAGGGCAGTCGATTATACTGGCAAAACCCCAGAAATATATGAATAAAAGCGGCATACCGGTTGCTGCCCTGGTTCGTTTCTACAGGATACCGCTGTCCCGTCTCCTGGTCGTCTACGACGATCTTGACCTCCCACTGGGCACCATTCGCTTGAAGCCTGAGGGGGGATCAGGCGGGCATAATGGGATGAACAGCCTTGTGGAAAGGCTTGGGACAACGGACTTTGCACGCCTGCGCATCGGGATTGGGCGTCCTCCGGGCCAGATGGATCCAGCCAAATATGTGCTGCGCGATTTCACAAACGAGCAATTGACGGCGGTTGGCGAGATGACCCGGGCGGCGGGTGATGCTGTGCTGACCTGGCTCGAACACGGCATTGATCTGGCGATGAGCCAGCATAATGGGCCAGCATCCCGTGAAAATTAGAAGACAGGCGCATCCGTCAACTACTATCGACTGAAAGTCGATAGCTTGTCCCTGGCGCTGCGGGGGTCAACCGGCT
>JAFGNO010000118.1 GCA_016926985.1 Anaerolineae bacterium | reverse complement strand
GGTCGCGCAGATGCGCGACCAGGGTGAGGGCAAGAGGTAAAACCCACATATTATGCAGGTTTGAATTGTTTCCACCATCAGTCCTGAGCAGTTATGGCCGAGATTTTATCCGACTGCCAAAAGGGAGTGTTTTCTGTGGATTTGAGGTTAGCGAATCGTGTCGCGCTGGTCACCGCTGCCAGCAAAGGGTTGGGATATGCCACCGCACTTGAACTGGCTTGTGAAGGGGCTTTAGTGGCCATCTGTTCGCGGGATGAAGCGAATGTGAATGCCGCTGCTGACGCCATCCGGGCAGAGGTGCGACGCCCGGTGCTGGGGGTGGTCGCGGATGTGACGGTTCCGGAGGAGGTCGAACGCCTGTTTGAAAGGGTTACCGAGGAATATGGTGGGCTGGATATCCTGATCACCAATGCCGGTGGCCCGCCGGCATCCAGCTTTGAAGCACTCTCTGATGCTGCCTGGCTGGATGCGGTGAACCTCACACTGATGAGCGCTGTCCGGCTGATCCGCGCTGCGCTGCCCCATTTGCGCCTCTCGGCATTTCCCTCAGTCCTGACGATCACGTCCTATTCGGTCAAACAGCCGATCCCCAACCTGGTGCTCAGCAACAGCATCCGGGCGGCAGTGGTAGGCCTTACCAAGACCCTTGCCCTTGAGCTGGGCCATGAAGGGATTCGCTTTAACAGCATCCTGCCGGGCTGGACGGAAACGGAGCGTGTCCAGGACCTGATGGAAGCACGCGCTCAGCAAAATGGCACATCAGTTGAAGAGGAACTGGTCAGACAGGCCGCGAGCAGCCCACTGGGGCGGATCGCCTCACCGGCTGAATTTGCCAGAGTAGCGACTTTTCTCTGCTCGCCGGCAGCGTCCTATCTCACCGGTGTGATGCTCTCGGTCGATGGGGGGATGGTAAAAGGCACATTCTGAGGGCCTGGCAGGGGGGTCAATCCCAGATCACGTGGATTTTCCCGGCAGACAGCTCTGTCAGGGCATTGTTGATTCCCTGTACTGTGTCTTCAGGAAACTCAATTTCCAGGGTTACTGCACCGGCAAAGTCGGCGCTGATGATGGCGCCTCCCTGTGTGTCAATCGCCCGCTTTATTTGCTCATAGTGGGAATAGGGGACTTCAACCAGCCCCCTGCGTTTTTCCACGCGCTCAGTGCGGGGCAGGGCTTCCAGCGCCGACTGTGCGGCTTCTGTATACGCCCGGACCAACCCGCCAGTGCCCAGCTTGGTCCCGCCAAAATAGCGGGTGGTGACCAGCACAATATCGCCCAAATCGGCGCCGCGCAGCACGGCCAGCGTGGGGCGGCCTGCCGTGCCGGAAGGCTCGCCATCGTCGCTCATCCCCTCGGTCACCGAAGCGCCATATCCAATGCGATAACCGAAAACATGATGGGTGGCATCCGGCATCTCCGCGCGGATGGAGTCGATGGTAGCCTTGGCCTCGTCAACCGTTTGTGCCGGGCCCACAGTGGTGATAAAGCGGGAATTTGCAACCCGCAGGGTGGTGCGGATTGTCCCGGCGGGGATGGGGTAGCGGGGAGGGGTCATTTCACGTTCAGGATGGGTTTGCCGGCGTAAAAAAGCCGCTCAATGCGCCGGATTCGCCAAGCTCCCTCAGGATTTTCCGCTGCTCCGGGGTACCCATCACAATCAGCGTATCCCCCGGCTGCAAAATGCGATGGGGATCGGGATTGAAAACGTAGTCATCGCGCTCATCCAGAATGGCGACCACCAGCATGCCGGTGCGCCGGGCGATCTGGGTCTGGGCGAGGGTTTTCCCTGCCAGCGATGGCACATCGTTGACCTCGATCTCATCAACGCGCAGGGTCTGGTCAGGCACGCGCAGCATCTGGTCGAGGAAGGTCACCACTTTGGGCCTGAGCATGACTGAAGCCATCCTCAATCCCCCGATTGCATTGGGTGAGATGACTTCGTCAGCCCCGGCCCTCAGGAGCTTCTCGGCGTTTTCGTCATCGCTGACGCGGGTGATAATGCGTAGATCGCTGTTCATCGACCGGGCAGTCAGGACAATAAACAGGTTTTCCTTATCATCACCCAGGGCCGCAATCAGGCCGCTGGCCCGCTCAATGCCAGCCAACCTGAGCATGTCGTCCTGCGTGGCATCGCCCTGAAGGTAGACGATATCCTCGATTGTCTGCTGGATCGCGATTATCTTCTCAGTGTCTTCTTCAATAATGAGGAAGCCGGTCTGTGTTTTGAAAAACTCGTTTGCGATATGCCGCCCGGTCCGCCCACAGCCGCATAATATGATGTGATCTTTCATCCGGATAATACGTCTGTCCATACGTCTTCCCTGTATGAGGCGATTCAGCTCGCCCTCAAATAAAAAGCGTGCCAGTGATGATAGGGCGTAGCCGACTGCGCCAATGGTCATGACCATTAACAGGATGGTAAAAACCTGGCCCCGGTAGCTGAGGGGGTAGGGCACGCCATACCCGATGGTGGTGACCGTGATCAGCGTCATGTAGATCGCGTCCACAAACGGCCAGCCCTCCAGTGTCCAGTAGCCCAGCGTCCCGGTGATAATCGTGATCAGGATAATGGCAAGCGGAATGGCCATCCGCAGCCCGGATTCGTTCCGCCGCCGTCGTGGTCTGTGACCGGTTGGGGGGATTTGGGGGGTGAGTCTACCCTGCATGCCGGATTTCCAACCTGCGCGCGGGCGTCATGCCGCCAGCAATATTTTTGATAAATATGTTACTCGCGAAGCATAGCTGAAATTGCAGGACAACGCCAGTGGTAGTCGTAGGGTATGGTGAATAAAGCTGCGGGTCAGGTAAAAGGCCAAGGTTACGGGCGATCCCATTCCCAGAGAAATATATCGTTATCACCATAGCCTGCAGCCAGCTGCGACCGGTTCCCGCTGTATTCTCCCGACCAGGCTACACAAAAGACATAGGAGCCCGGCCCGGTCAGGGGGCGCAGGCGGGCATCCTCGATGCTCCAGATGTAGACACCGGAACTTCCTGCTGCCACCGCCAGCAGGCTGCTGTCAGGCGACCAGGCGATGCCCGTTACCTTATCCGGGGCGGTGCGAACATCAGCAAGCACCGCTATCAGCTCACCGGTTGTCGCGCTGAAGACCTGCACGGTCCCGCTGGTGTCATCAGGGTCATGCACCAGGGCTGCCATGGCACTGCCATCCGGCGACCAGGCCGTCTGTGTGATCATACCGTATGAATTATCTACCTCGATGCTGAGCATCAGGGACCCATCACTGACCTGCCAGATGTTGACCCGCTCAGCAGCGCCAGATCCCATCCCGGAAGACCCGCCCGCGATCCGCGCCCCATCCGGTGAGAAAGAGAGTGTATAGTAATTGGGGTTGACCCCCATTTCTGGCCGGTCAAGCTGACCATGGATAATCCCTGAGGTATTCCACAACAGGATGGTGCCTGTCGCCCGGACAGCGATGGTTGCCAGGCGGCTGCCGTCCGGGGAATACTCGATATCGGTCACGATACCCTCGACCTCATACGGCCCAAGCATCCCGCGGTTTGGATCCCAGACTGCAAACTGGCTGTCATCTATGTAAGACAGGGCCAGGAGACCTCGGGATGACCAGTCTACATCACCAATCCGGGCACCTTCATATTCTTCCAGCGGTGATGTCTGCCCGATCTGCCAGCGAGCAGCAGTCTGGTTACCCAGTACAGCAGCAAGCTGGATGTTATCTGCTGCCCAGTCCAATCTTCTTATCCACGAATCGGCTGTATCCCCTGCCATCAATTGTGGCCAGACAGTTGCGAACTGCTCCAGTGGATCAAGCTCTGCCAATGCAGTCGCGGTCATATCATCATCACCGGGCATCCGCGTGCCCGTTACGGTTGCGGCTGCTGTCTCTGTCGGCGTGGGCGTGGACGTGATTTCACCGCCACCAGATGTGACGGCAATGATCACCGCTGCCACCGCCGCCAGCGCACCGCCTGCCCAGGCCCATACCGGCAGGTTCAGCCAGCGGCTGGTCAGCGCCCGGACCACCCGGCTGGTGGGCTGGGCAGGCGCAGGCTCCAGGGACGGGACCGATGATGGCCTGGCTGGCAGCCGTATCCGACCAATATCGGGGTCAGCCTCAAAGATAAAATCGCCCCCCTGGCTCCCACTGAGATGCCCAAACTGCGGGATTTGCAGCTGCCCGCTGTCAGCAGCCATCTGGAGCTGCACATACAGCCCCAGGCCGTTGATCGTGTCGACCTGTTCATCGCACAGTTTCTCAATGAGCAGGTCGGTCATTGAGTGGAAATCAGAAACGGTTTGATCGCCAGCCCCTGCACTGATTACCTGGTAAGCCCGGCGGGTCAGGAATTTCTCCGCAGCGACATCCGTGGCGCTCCGGGTCAGCCCAAGCGCCTGCCCGCTGAAGCAGGCATCGAAGATGAAGGCGATATGCTTGGCTGCCGCCCGCCTGCGCAGGTCGGTGACCTCGCTCAATTCCAGCGCGGTGTAGTGTTTTTCAGGCTGGGTATCATGACAGGCCAGGTAACCGGTGTCTGCACCAAACCGGTCCGAGAGGGTGTAGCCGTGACCGGCAAAATAGACCAGTATCCGGTCGTCGGGACGGGTGTTCTGCAGGTTGAACAGAGCCTCCAGAATAGCGGCTTTGGTGGCCTGGGCGCCGAGTAGTTTAATGACCTGGAAGTTATAAGGGGAAGCAGCCAGCAGGCGTGCCATGGCCCTTGCATCGTTCTCCGCCTCGCCCAGCGGGACAAACTTCCTGCTGGCATAAGAGTCGATGCCAATAATCAGGGCATAGGAGTCTTCATAGAGTGGTTTGTAATCTGTCATCGATGGTGCGCTCGCTTTGACTGGTTCATCTGGATAAGTGCCAGCCTAATTGTGGGCTATTCATCGGGTTTTGCCAAACAAGCCGGGGAGATCATTCCTGCCCGGCAAATGTCTGCGTCCGCAGTTCGTCGCGCACCATCATCAGGATGCGTCCGAGCTGGTTTTTTCCTTTGCCATCGACCTGTCCCCAGAAGCAGTCGCCCCAGTCATTTCCCTCGATCAGGTAGGCATCGCCCGTTGCCAGCAGCCGTTCGGCGAGGTCTTGATGGCGGGTGAATTTCTGCCGGACCAGGTCTTCCATGATGGCGATCTTGATCTCATCCCAATCCTCACGAAGGGTTGATTGTCTGCCCAGCCTTTTTGCCTGACTGGATTCTGCGGCTTCCCGGATAGGCTCCCGTTCTTCAGGGATAAGCGTTTTGGCTGCCTGGTAAGCGTGTTCCACGCTTGGATAGAGCAGGCCATCAAGCATTACTTCAGCGGCATGGAAATTGGAAAGGAAATCATACTCGTGTATGAAGCGGTCGATGAATGAGGAAGTGTTGGGTAATGCCGGTAAGCGGATGTTAAATCGGGTGCCTTTGCCCTGTTCGCTTGCTGCGTCCACGGTCCCGCCATGGGCCTTAATGACCATCCGCACCATATACAGCCCTTTACCCACACCACGGATATCCACGGCCTCACCATTCCGGCCTACCGCCGAACCACGGTAGAAGCGGTCGAAAATATAGGGCAGGTCATCCCGGGAAATCCCGGTCCCGGAATCGGTGAAGGTGAGCAGGATGTCTCTGCCGCTCTGCTCCAGCCGGATCACAAGCTCCCCACCGCCGGGGGAATACTGGCGAGCGTTTAAGAGGATGGCGTCCACTGCCCGCCGGAGACGGCGGGGGTCGCCCAGGATAACGGCTTCTTGCAGGGAGGTGACAAAGGAGACATCTAGCCTGCCGACAAGGAACTCTGTTTCCCACGCTTCAAGGATTTCCCGGATGAGCGCGACCAGGTCAATCCGCCGCTTGCTCAGTGTGACCGAGCCGTTGTTTTGCAGGCTGGTCAGGTCAAGAAGCTCGTCGATCATCCGGCCCAGTGTCTGGGTCTGTATGAGCAGATTGTCAATTGTTCGCTCGTAGAGATCGGGTTTCATCCGGTCGCCTGCCAGCCTGAGAACGTCGATATATCCCCGTATCGCAGTGAGAGGCGTGCGCAGTTCGTGCCCAATCTGGTCCAGGAAACTGTCTTTTGTCCGTTCGATAATCGCGTCACGGGTAATATCGCGCAGCACCAGGGTATCTCCCCTGGCACTGCCATTTTCAGTGGTGACCGGTATCACGCTGGCTGCAAACATCTTGTCCCCGATGGCGATCTGCCCGGTTTTGGCAGTCGCAAGCCGGGCCAGAAGCTGGGCATCAACCTCGCCATCCCGGGTCAATAATTCAATCGCTGCCGGGTTGGCCATGATGATAGACCCTTCAGTGTTTCGCAGGGCAACAGCATCCGAAATGCTGGTCAGGATTGCCTGTGAACGGGCGTTTTCCTCCTGTAACGCATTCATGATTGGGCGGATGACCCGGACTGATATCAGCAGACCGCCGATGATGATTGTGGACGCTGCCAGGCTGAGGAATCCAAACAGCATGATATCGCTGCCGATCCATGGGTGAAGGATTCCAAACCGTGAGACCAGGTATCTGAGGGCCAGGAAGCTCAATATAGCGGCGCTGACAGCGGTTGTCAGGGCCAGATACGGGGTGAACACCCTCATTTCAAGCGGGTGCTGTCCGGTCAGGATTTTTTCCTGAAGGTTCGGCAGTCTTCGGGAGGAG
>JAFGNO010000117.1 GCA_016926985.1 Anaerolineae bacterium | reverse complement strand
TAATGAAAAAGATTATCTGTGTACTGTATGTTTTTTTTGTCCTGATCGGCGCCGGCTGCACACCGAGCGAAACCAGTCGCCACGATGCGCCAGAGGAAATCCCGGAAATTCCCCCCGTGCAGCTGGCGGACGGCGAGAAACTGATCGTTGCTGCCACTACGAGCATACTGGGTGATGTGGTCGGTCAGGTCGGTGGTAATCTCATCAACCTGACCGTACTGATCGACCACGGGCGCGATCCGCACAGCTATGAAGTCACCGCAACCGAACTGGCAGTGGTTGAGACAGCACATCTTGTGTTTATCAACGGGTTTGACCTGGAGGAAACCCTGCTGGATACAGTGCGGTCAGTGGCATCAGGTCCAATTGTACCGGTCTCGGCAAGGATTGATCCACTGGGTAACGAAGAGGATCCCGCCGGAGAAAACGCCTACGGCACAGAAGAGGGCCCCGAAAGCCATCATCACGCCCAGGATCCCCATGTCTGGATGGACCCTGCCAATGTAATCATCTGGGCAGAAACCATCGCGGATATATTATCTGAGGCCGATCCGGCCCATAAAAGCGATTACCGGGCTAATGCTGAGCACTATATCGCCGAATTGATTGCGTTGGACAGCTATATCCGATCACAGGTCGAGCAAATATCCCCTGACCAGCGTGTCCTGATTACCGATCACAATAACCTTGCCTACTTTGCCAGGGCCTATGACTTTACGATTCTGGGCACAATTGCAGCAAGCCTATCCACAACATCAGAGCCTTCGGCAGCAGATATCGCCAGCCTGGTCAACCTTATTCAGGATAACGATGTGCCCGCCCTGTTCATTGGAGAATCCGCTTCAGGCAGCCTGCGCCAACTTGCGGAGACCATTGCCCAGGAAACTGGCGAGCCGATTGCCATCCTGACCATCTACACTGGCGCGCTTGATCTGCCGGGAACCCCTGGCGAGACATACCTGAGCATGATGCGTTATAATGCCGACCAGTTACGAACGGGATTGGGGGAACCGTGATTGAGTGGCTTGTAGAGCCCTTTGCCTATAACTTTTTTCTGCGCAGTATGCTGGCTGGTATGCTTGCCGGAATTGGCTGTGCAGTCCTCGGTGTTTACGTGGTCTGGCGCGGCATGGCCTTTGTAGGAGATGCCATCGCCCATACCATCCTTCCCGGCATCGTTGTTGCTTTTATGCTGGGGATCAACGCGTTTATTGGAGCCCTGGCAGCTGCGGTCATCACAGCATTGGGAATAGGCCTGCTCTCTCGCAGAAGCCGGCTGAAAGAAGATACCGCCATTGGGGTAGTTTTTTCCGGCCTGTTCGCGCTTGGAATTTTGTTGCTCAGCAAAACCGGGAGCTACCAGGATCTCACCCATATTCTGTTTGGCAACATCCTGGGTGTGTCCTGGGGGGATTTCTGGGGCGTGACCATCGTGATATTTATCGTGATGGCATTTGTGCTGGTGTTTTATAAAGAACTGCTTGTCACGTCATTTGACCCCGGGCACGCCCTGGCAATCGGCTTATCCCCGGAGTTAATCCGCTACGGGCTTCTGCTCCTGATCGCTTTGACGGTGGTCACTGCCATTCAAACCGTCGGCGTCGTGCTGGTCATTGCTCTGCTCGTTACCCCGGCTGCTACCGCGTCTCTGCTGGCCCGCGAACTGCCCCATATCATGCTGCTGGGCATTGTGTTTTCCATCCTCTCAACCATTGCCGGGCTCTATATCTCGTTCTATGTCAATGTCTCTTCTGGCGCATCCGTTGTCCTGGCTCTGACAGCGATCTTCATCCTGGTCTTTCTCTTGGCGCCAGGCCGTGGAGTGTTGTGGAAGCTTGTCTCCAGAACATAAATCGCCAGTCATCGTTGTGGCCAATTCCCAATTGCGCACGTCCTTTGCTTATGCTAAACTGCCTGAAATCTCAAATCGAAATTTGCTGTATGCTGCCAATCCACACGCAGCGCACAGGTGGGCTTGTATGCGCCGCATACTGACTGTTGAGGCAAACCTGGAAAACCTGTCTGAACTCCGGAAGTTCATTGAGACAAGTTGCGATGCTGCCGATCTGGATGTCAGCCTGAAATATGACCTGACGCTGGCGGTCGACGAAACCTGTACGAACATTGCCATGCATGGCTATGAAGGAACAGATCGGGGGCCAATTACCCTCACATTCGAGTCTGACGCCCAAACCGTCACCATCACCGTGAGCGACGAAGGCCATCCTTTTGACCCGAAACTGGCGCCGACGCCCGACCTGATTACGAACTGGCAGGAAAGGCCAGTAGGGGGGCTGGGCGTTTTTCTTGTCAAGCAAATTGCCGACGAAGTCTCCTACCAGACCGACTCCGATGGTACAAATCACCTGACGATGATCAAACGCCTGACCGATAAGCCATCTGAAAAGAACGAACCGACCAGTAAAAAAACTGGCGACAAGGAGTAAGTAAGCATGGAAATCACCACAACGCAGCAGGGCAATGTCACAGTTATTCACATCACCGGTAACGTGGACGCCTTCACCGCGGGAGATGTCACATCTTACTTAAAACGAGAGGTGGACTCAGGTAATGTCTTGCTGATAGTCGATCTGGCTGACGTGGGATATATGAGCAGTGCAGGGCTAAGAACCATGTTGATGATCCTCAAACAGGTGCGACAGTTTGAGGGCGATCTCCGGCTGGCCAGCCCGCAGGAGCCAGTACAGAAAGTATTAAGCATGGCCGGGCTGACCAGCATCATGGAGATATTTGACGACCTCGAAACGGCGGTTTCCAGCTATGAGGGATAAGCACCCCGTCTAGAATGGCCAGAGAAACGGCAGTGCGACCATCGTAAACAGCATAACAACCACCACAAGCGGGATGCCTATCTTGGCATAATCAATGAAACGGTAGTTGCCAGCCCCCATAACAAGCGTATTCACCGGCGAGGCAACCGGCGTGACATAGGCTGTTGAAGCAGCTATTGCCACCGCCATTAAAAATGCATAGGGATTGATCCCCAGCCGATTGGCTGTAGCCAGAGCCACAGGCGCGATCAGGACAGCTGTGGCTGTGTTGGACAGCACCTGTGTAAACAGCGTGGTCAGCAGAAACAATCCCATCATAACAATTCGCGGGCCAAAATCCCCCAACACATCCACAAAGCCATCTGCCACCAAATTCACCAACCCGACCTGCTCCAGCGCGGTTGCCATGGGCAGCATCCCGGCCACCAGAACAATGCTCTTCCAGTTAACCGACTCGTAGGCCTCATCCATGGTCAGACATCCGGTTAGCACCATAGCCAGAGCTGCAACCAGACTGGCTGTGGCCACCGAGGTGATACCCGTAACAATCAATACCAGCATACCGAGCAGCACCAGCAGCGCTATCGGCGCTCTTTTACGGTTAAGCCCCCCGGAAACTCCCTGAGGCTCCCCCATCACAATAAAATCGCGGCGGCGACTCTTTAACGCCTGGATATTTTTCCACTCACCCTGGACCAGCAACGTATCGCCAAATTGAAGCGTGGTCTGCTTCAGATTTAGCGCGCGTTCTTCGCCCGGACGTCTGATATCCAGCACGGTCAAACGATATGTTGTCCCGAAGCGGATTTCAGGCAGGGTCTTGCCAATCAAAGCTGAGCGCGGTGGAAGCAGCACCTCCGCGATCCCGATCTCATCGGTTACCAGCGACTCCTGGTCAGATGTGGAGGCCGGTTGAACGGCGAGATTCCATAAAGCTGCAGCAGCAGCAATCGCATTGCCATCTCCCTGCACAACCAGAATATCATCGGGCTGAACCACCACATCAGTTACATCGTGTATCTGCTGCTCATCCGGCTGTAATAGGATCCGCTGTTCTCCCAGGCGAGCAAGCATCTGGGGTTCTGTTGGGCGGACGATCCGGATCACAGTAACCAGAAACCGCTGCCCCAGGCCCGACTCTGCAATTGTTTGATTAACCAATGGAGAGTTGTGACGCACACGAAGCCGGAACAGGTTATCCGGGAGGCGGTATAAAGCAATCAGTTCTTCCGCAGTTTCGACCGACTGAACGTCACGATGGGGCACATGAGCCGGGAGCAATCGCCGTCCAACCATTGCCATAAACAGAATCCCGACGATCATGATCAAAATGCCCATCGGTGTATATGAGAAAAACCCGAAGGGTGTTAATCCACTATCACGCAGCAGATCGGCTATGATGATATTGGGCGGAGTCCCGATCAGTGTGGTTGCTCCTCCTAACAGCGAGCCAATCGCCAGAGGCAGCAGCAGTTTGGATGGCGCTATTTTAGCGGTCACCGTAAGGCTGATAACTGCAGGAAGCATAACCGCCACAACACCGGTATCGCTTATGAAAGCCGACATAAAAGCCACCGCAATCACAATGACAACAATCAACCGGGTCTCATTGGTCCCGGCAATCCGCAGAAGCCGCTCGCCCATCACCTGGGCAATGCCGGTATAAAACATCGCACCGCCCACCACAAAAAGGGCGGCTATGGTAATCACTGCTGTGCTTGAGAACCCGGCCAATGACTCCTGAACGGTAAGCAGCCCGCTCAACATCAAGGCTACCACCACACCGATTGCTACCAGGTCAACCCGCAGCCATTCTATCACAAAAAGGACAATGGCCCCCACCAGTATGATCAGCGCAATCCACATATCAGCAGTCATAGATCAACCTCAGCATGAGATTCCACCCGATATAGTACCATACCATTGGCCTTTTGCTCAGGGCATCATAGCTTCAATGTGCCGCGACACACCAGATGGGTTATACTTCCCCGCCAAATTGATAACCAACGATAAGAGGTGTGATTTGACAGAACAAAAGGGATTTACCCTCTGGATGACTGGCCTGTCTGGCGCAGGCAAGACAACCATTGCAAAAATTCTGGAGGCCGAACTCAAAGAACGCGGGCTTAAGATCGAGCGATTGGACGGCGACGTGGTGCGCCAATCCTTAACCCGCGATCTGGGTTTCTCAAAAGAGGACCGCGACAAGAACATTGAGCGCGTTACCTTCGTTGCCAAGCTGCTTTCACGCAATGGCGTTGGCGTCATTGCCAGCTTCATCTCGCCTTACCAGGCCGTCCGTGACCTGATCCGCCAGGAAACAACAGGCTTCATCGAGGTCTTCATCCATGCCCCGCTTGAGGTTTGTATAGAGCGCGATGTCAAGGGAATGTATCAGAAGGCCATTGCCGGCGAGATCCAGAACTTCACCGGGATATCAGACCCCTACGAAGAGCCGGTCAACCCCGAGATCGTCATCAATACGCACGAGGAAACGCCGGAAGAGAGTGCCGCCAGACTCATTGCCTATCTGGAAGAGCACAACTTTATCCCGCTGGCTGAGACGGCGTAAAACATCCTGCATAAACAACAACGGCGCACGTTTGTGCGCCGTTGTTGTTTATGCCCTGCCACCTTGTTGAGCGCCTGGTTTTATCCAGTATCGCTCGCCACCGACCCGCGCAGCATACCCCCGGATTTTGGAGGCCATGCTATCAACGCCATCCCAGAAAGTGCTGATCTGGGATTGATGCGCAGCGATTGCCCGGATTTTTGCTTCCAGTGCCGGCCCACCCAGCTCTACTACCATGGGTATCCACCCCTTTTGGATCAGAGTTCCCGGATCAAACACCTCAGGATCGCCTGCATAGGGATAGTCCTCGTAATACCGCACCACCACATCTTCTGAAGTCCAGGTATGTACCCATTCATACGCCAGCAGGTGATCGACATGATGGCCAATTCCCAGAGGGGCGTATACCGTTGTCAGGGGAGGGGGAGACCCCAGCTTTTGCAACAATCCAACTGCCGGGTCGCCGGGCTGGATATCGCCAAATATTTCCTCTTCGCTGTCGTAGAGCCAGTTCTCCCCATCCATACGATAGATCGATTCGGGAATAGGCAAATGAATAACCTGGATACGGGGATCAAGCCAGGAAAAGGATCGGCAGTCTTCTTCCCGCCGGACCTGCGGCGGATCGGAGAAATCGACGCCTACTGGTGCAGATGCCTGCCACCGCTCATGGAGCTGCCTTGCTAATGGGGATAACTTATAGTTAGATGGCGGGCTCGCGGCAAATATGCTGACAACTGCGACCGATTTGCCCTGTTTGCTCTGTATATAAACAGTGCCCCCGCAGCTCAGGATTACGTCATCCAGATGCGGGGACAGGTAAATGCGCTGCGTTTCTGGCCAGTCAATGGTCATCAATGGCCGGCCATATCAGATGCCTGCCCGTTGCAGCTTCTCAGCCTGGTCGCGGGTGGCAAGCTCATCGATAAACTCGTCAATATCCCCATTCATCACAACCGGCAGATTATAGTTGCTCATATTGATACGGTGATCCGTCACCCGGCTCTGCGGGTAGTTATAGGTGCGAATTTTCTCGGCACGATCCCCGCTTCCCACCATCGACCGCCGCTCCGCGTCCTGCTCGTCCCAGATCCGCTGCTGCTCAATGTCGTACAGCCGGGCGCGCAAAATACTCATCGCCCGTTCAAGGTTCTGAGTCTTGCTGCGCTCATCCTGGCATTGCACCACCATACCGGTCGGTTTATGGGTGATGCGAATGGCTGTCTCATTCTTCTGAACATGCTGACCACCTGCGCCGCCAGCCCGGAAAGTATCCACCTCCAGCTCGCTCTGGTTTATCTGAATATCTACCTCGTCCATCTCGGCCAGCACGGCAACGGTTGCTGTGCTGGTATGGATGCGACCCTGGCTCTCTGTGACCGGCACCCGCTGCACACGGTGGACCCCGCTCTCATATTTCAGGCGAGAGAAAGCTCCCTTGCCTTTGATCTGGAAGACCACTTCCTTGAACCCGCCAACACCCGTTTCGTGGCTGTCCAGGACATCCACCTTCCAGCCCTGCTGCTCGGCATAGCGGGTGTACATCCGGAACAGGTCGGCAGCAAACAGCCCGGCCTCGTCACCACCAGCACCTGCGCGAATCTCCATAATCACGTTTTTCTGGTCACGCGGGTCTTTAGGCAACAGCCGGATACGCAGCTCTTCTTCTACCGCAGCACGCCGTGCTTCAAGGGAGGCAATCTCCTCGTAGGCCAGCTCGCGCATCTCTTCATCATCCGTTTCGAGGAGTTGTTTCGCGCCTTCAATTTGCTCAAGAATATCTGCATATTCGAAATATCCCTCGGCAAGTTCCCTGATCGCAGCGCGTTCCTGGGCATATTCGGCAACCTTTTCATAATCTGCTGCCATCTCAGGATCGGCCATTAGCTGTCCCAGTTCTTCATATCGCTTGGCTATTCCAGCCAGTTTTTCCAACATGGTATTCTGTACTCCACACAAATGACGCCCCGCAAAAACGCCGGGGCGAATAGTGTCCTCATTATATCAGGCTCCCAGGCACACAACAACATCCGTTGTACGTCCAGGCCCATTATCCTGTGACGCTGCCGTGTCCCAGAACCTCCTCCAGGTCTTCTACGCTCAGTGGCCCGTGCCGCACAATACGCACCCCTTCCGCACCTGCCTCCACTACGGTGGATGGCAGCCCACCCTGACACAGGCCACCATCCAGCACCAGGGCAACAGCATTACCTAACCAGAGAGCGGCATCTTCGGCCATCATCGCCTCGACCAGCCCTGATCGATTGGCGCTTGTAACAGCCAGCACGCCACCGCAGGCACGGATAACGTCGCGGGTGCCTTCGTGATCGGGCACACGCAGACCAATTGTTGGTAGCGAAGAAACAATAGTCGGGACAATATCAAGGCGAGGAACAGCAATTGTCAGCGGGCCGGGCCAGAAGGCTTCTGCAAGTTGACAGGCTGTTCTGGGTATATCCCGGCTGACCAGGGTCATATCTGTTTGATCGGCCAGCAGGATCGGTATCGCACGATCTGGAGGACGCCTCTTGGCCTCATAAATCGCGGCAACTGCTGCAGGCTGCCAGGGATCGGCAGCGACACCATATACCGTATCAGTCGGAAGAATGAGCAGCCCCCCACCTCGAATGACCCATGCGGCTTTTTCTCCCGCCTGCGGGTGATCGACGGACACCCACTCGGTCATGCCAGTTCCACCCGGACAATGCGATCCAGTCCGGCAAGATCAGCGTGGAGGGTTACATCTGCCCCAGGAAAAGCTTCGCGGCAGAGCGCCAGCGCCCTCTCGCCCTGGTCGTAGCCAATCTCCAGCGCCAGCAGCCCCGGCTGATGGAGCCGGGGCGGGCTCTCTCTCAGCAGCCGCCGGATCAGCGACAGGCCATCTGCGCCGCCATCCAGCGCAACACGCGGTTCCCAACGCCCGACTTCCAGTGCGGTTAGTTCTTCCTGGTTAATGTAGGGGAGATTGGCAGCTATGACATCAAACGAATCGTTAATGCCTTCAAAAATGTCGCCATACTGCACATGCACCCGGTCCTGCACGCCATGTCGGATGGCATTCTCCCGGGCAATCGCAAGCGCCTCCTCGGACACATCCGTAGCTGAAACCTGTGCATCCGGCAGTTTCGCCGCCAGGGTGATCGCGATGATCCCGCTCCCTGTCCCAATATCAACTATCCGGGGAGATGTCGTACTGCGCTGTTTTACCCAGTCCAGCACGATCCCAACCAGGCTCTCGGTCTCCGGGCGCGGGATCAAAACCTCTGGAGAAACACGAAACCACATACCATAGAATTCCTGCTCGCCGATTAGATAGGGGAGAGGCGTCCCGGAAGCCGCGTGCAGCAGCAAAGCCATATAACGAGCCGACTGTTCATGGGTAAGCAATGCCTCAGGATGGGTAAGCACCCAGGCCCTGTTCTGCCCCACCACATAAGCCAGCAGCGCCTGCGCCGTGGCGGGTGTCAGACGCGTTCCCCCTGTGGAGTAAATGCCACGGGCATCGCCCAGCGCCGCGCCAACAGTCTCCGGAAGCTGCCCTTCACCCACCCTGCCCACCTCCTGTCCGGCGCTCTTCAAGGATCGCTTGCACTTCCTCAAAGCGGGTTAATCCCCGTACGAGGGTCACGTATTCGTGAAGCGATTCAGAGTAGTAGCGCAGCTCTCGCAAGGCAGGGCCAATCGGGTCTGATCCGGTGGCTCCCGGCTGATCGGCATAGGCACCATAAAACGCAAAATAGGCCTGGTTGATCTTCCTGATCTGGTAACCATTAGCCACAAACACCTGCCGCCGGGCCTCCATATAGCTCTCCGCTTCCCCAATCTTCCCTTCTGCCAGCAGTTCATCTACCCGAATGCGCGTTTCTCGCATCTCTGTTCGGTAATCAAACACTGGGGGCGACTCTGGCGTTGCCGGTTCGGTGGATGAGGTTTCTTGAGGAGTATAGTCCGGCGGCTCCGGTGCCAGATCGGGATAGTACCGGTCAAGAACGGCCCATGCGATCTCGGTCCCGACAATGCTGGCAACCGTTTCATTCATGGTATACAGCTCAGGAGTCACGCCATAGTTGAATCCAAGTGGATAAAAGGTTAGATAGTGATGTGTCCACTCATGAGCTGCTACTTCAAATACATAGGGCAGGTTGCTCGTCTCATACAGCATTGCAGGCCAAAACCCGAGGCCACCAATCGGAACGACCAGCGATGAAACCCCCATCTCACTGTCAACTCCGGCCTCAATCGCCTCTCTCTGGTCAACCGTTAGCCCATATTCCAGCGTATAAGCGCCAATGCGCTCGATCCGGTCTCGCGGTGAGACGATCAACATTGTGGGCAGTTGGGCAAACCGGATGGTCACCGGTGGCAGCACCTGCCCTGTGACTCCGAACCCATTGTCCACAAGCAGTTCAGACACCTGCGCCTGGATGATCGCCTCTGCCAGCGCCTGTTTTTCCTGTTGTTCAGCCCGAAGCGCATCCCGCTGTTCCCGCAGGTCTGCGCTTGCCACCTCCGGGTTATCAACAGCCGGATCAACATAAATGGCTTCCACCTGTGAGTCAAGTTCCCGGATCTCACCAACCAGTACCAAGTAGTCCCGCACAAACTGGGAACGCGCCTCTTCCTCAAGATATTTCTGTGGCTGTAAGGTGGCATTCAGGCCCTTATCAGCAAGGGCCCCCGCTTCCCATTCCACAAAATTGAACAGGTACTCCCTGGCCTGACCCAGCGCCTGGAAGGTGGTGCTCTGTGTATCGGGCCGCATGCCAGGGACTGCAATCAGGAAAATGGTGGCGCAAATCAACCACCAGGCAACGCGAAAGAACGCGCCCCAGTTTACTTTACCCAGCAGCGTTATGACGCCTTGATAAACCTGCTTGATGGTTCCAGGCACCGCAAATCCCTGTGAAAAGGCTTTAGGTGAGTATACAACCATCAATATCCCTCTGCTATCTTGCAGATGGCAACACGCCGCCGGGGCGGTAAACTTACTATATACGGAAACCTATGTTCACAACGCTACTCAATCATCTCAAAACAATCCGGCAATCCCGGCGCCTATGGATTATTGGCGGGGGCATAGCTACCATACTGGTAATTTACGGGCTGTCTCAGGCTTTCCACCTTACTCACCTGGCCGCTGACCCGCGCAGCCGTCACTTCATCACCTGGGGAACGGGCAATGAAGCCTCGCGTGCAGCCTTGATCACCGAACAGCGTGAGCGCTGCCCCGGCGCACCTTTTATCCTGCCTGCAGATGGGTATATTGGGCTGTTTTATGCTGATCCGCGCGCCCCTTACTCGACCAGCAACCGCCACCAGGGGATTGACATTTTCAGCCCGGGTGAGCCGGGGACAACACCCATTTATGCTGCCTATGACGGATATGTAACGCGCGAGGAAACCTGGCGAAGCTCGCTGATCATCCGTGTGCCGGAAGACCCTTTTGACCCAACCCGCCAGATATGGCTGTACTACACCCACATGGCAGACAAATCAGGCACGGCAGACTTCATCTCAGAGGCTTTCCCGCCAGGAACGCGAGAGTTTTTTGTTGAACAGGGGACACTGCTGGGGTATACAGGAAACTTCAGTGGGAACCCTTTACGCGAAGTCTGGGTGCACCTGCACTTTTCGGTCGTGTTGGATGATGGCAACGGCTTCTATACTAACGAGCTGGAATTTGACAACACCATCGACCCATCCCGCTACCTGGGTATGGCAGTGAATTATGCCTGCGCAGAGAGCGTTCCGGCCTGTACCCTCTCTCCGCTTTGCGAGGAAGCTATACTGGGTGCTGGTGGTGGGTGAACTCAGCGCCGAAGCGTGGCAACCAGGCGCTTTGGCTTAAGGAGCAGGTCAAGCGCATCCAGAGCCGAAGTCACCACAATATCGGCAGCCTGGAGCGACTCCGTGTTTAACCCCTCTCGATCCAGAACGGCAATACTGATTGCTGCCACCCGCAGCATCCCGGCATCATTACCCCCATTCCCTATAACCACCAC
>JAFGNO010000116.1 GCA_016926985.1 Anaerolineae bacterium | reverse complement strand
TCATGCGTTTCTCCATTTTGAGCGCTCAACATCGGGGAAAGAGTATCCTACAAATTTCCAAAATCGCCACCTTGTGCTATTCTAAGCTATCATTATCCAGCACAAATATCAATTGCATGACGAGGCAGCAGATATGGGGCGTGAAGACAGATTCTTCAGGATGAGCACAGTTCTCCCTTTTGAGGAAATGCGTGACGAACGAGACGAGCGGAGCATTCCCGAGCTGGTGCATGTTGCAGAGCTACGCGATGCAGGCAATCCAATGGAAGCTATCAAATACGCCGGGACCTTGATGCGGATGTATCCTAATAATGACCTTGTCCCATTCATGGTGGCTTATATCTACTACCAGCTTGAGTATCCTGAGGAAGCGATCAAGGTCGCAGTTGAGGCCATACCAAAATGCAAACGAAAGTACAGGCTGTATTCAGTTGCCGGGCTGGCAGAGTTTGATCAGGGCAAGCTGCCAGAAGCGCTGGTCTGGTGGGCCCGGAGCATTATTGCCCAATGCAAAGTGTCCGACTTCCAAGAACACGAACCGTTTCTGCACGTGGCCCATACCGCCGATATTCTGGGCCTGAAAGAAGCAAAACCCCTGTTTACCATGGTTGATGCAATTGATCCGTCAAAAGGCCGGCTGAATGAAACCGTCCTGGAGAAGCTTTCATATATTGAGGATATGTGGGTAAAAAAGCCATTTACGCGTGTGATCAATCACATTGACAAAATCTACCTGGGCACCTGACCCACATAGTCGGTGCAAATTATCCATTCACACCATAATCAAAAGCCCTTCCGGGTCTGGCAAAGCCTGAGATGGCTGTTATCTGCGCCTTACAGCCCTCCGGATAACCAGCACTAACATGCCATCGACAAACTTCAGATTTGAGCTTGCAAAAATTGATGGGAAGGCCCGGGCTGGCGTATTCCACACGCCCCATGGCCCGATTCATACACCTGTATTTGCTCCGGTGGGGACGCAGGCTACGGTAAAAGCCGTCCTGCCTCGCGACTTGCATGGCCTCGGCGCGTCGCTTATCCTGTCAAATACCTATCATCTATATCTTCGTCCTGGTGATGAGATCATCCGCGATCTGGGTGGGCTTCACCGGTTCATGGCCTGGGACAGCCCAATTTTAACCGACAGCGGCGGATTTCAGGTCTGGAGTTTGAGTGCAATCAATCGGGTTGATGACAATGGGGTCACCTTTCAATCCCATATTGATGGCTCCCGGCATCACTTCACGCCGGAACGTTCGGTTGCGATCCAACAGAACCTCGGGGCAGACATCATCATGTGTTTTGATGAACTGTGCGATCCCAAAGACTATACCTATAACCAATTGGCCCTGACCCGAACACACCGCTGGGCAGAACGCTGCCAGGAAGCCTGGGATAACCGCGAACAACAGGCGTTGTTCGGGATAGTCCAGGGCGGTGTGTTTGAGGACCTGCGCCAGCAGTCAGCAGAATTTCTCACGGCTCTGGATTTTCCCGGTTACGCAATCGGGGGCCTTTCTGTGGGTGAAAACAAAGTCGAAATGTACCGGGTACTGGACCTTACCACACCGCTCCTGCCGGATTATAAGCCGCGATATCTGATGGGAGTTGGCACGATTCGGGATTTTATCCATGGTGTTGCGCGCGGAGTGGATATTTTCGACTGCGTTCTGCCCACACGTATTGCCCGGCATGGCGCGGCCCTGACCAGCAATGGGCAGATAAATATTCGAAATGCACTGTATGCAACCGATCAGGAACCGCTCGACCTGGATTGCGATTGTTATACCTGCTTGAATTTCAGCCGCGCGTATATCCGGCATTTAACAAAAGCGAAGGAAATCCTTGCTTCAACGCTGCTGTCCATCCACAATCTTCGCACCCTGGTGCGGCTCGCCGAACGGGCACGGGAAGCCATCCTGGAAGGGACGTATCATCAGTTCGCCGAACACACTCTATCCAGATTAACATCTCCTGACACATAACAATAAGCGGAGAACATAATGACACTCATCCAGGCTATCATCCTTGGTCTGGTCCAGGGAGCAACAGAATTCATCCCCGTTTCCAGCTCCGGGCATGTGGAGCTGGTACCCTGGTTGTTGGGATGGGATCCGCCCGGTTTAACATTCACTGTGGTCATTCACGTGGGCACTTCATGCGGGGTGCTGCTGGTCTTCTGGCGAGACTGGTTAAACATGGCAAAAAGCGGCATTCGTTTTGTTGCGGGGAAAGGGGCCGATAATCATGCAAGGCTGCTGTGGCTGTTGATCCTGGGAAGCATACCCGCAGGGATTGTCGGGCTTATCCTGGAAGACCTGTTTGAGGCAATATTTCAGAAACCGTTTGTTGCCGCTCTGATGCTGTTTGTTACCGCAATTTTACTGGTCATTGGTGAGAAGATCGGGCGCCTTGAGCGCACCGTCGAAACAATGACCTGGAAAGACAGCCTGATCATCGGCGTGGCGCAGACAATAGCAATTATGCCAGGAATCAGCCGTTCAGGGTCAACTATCGCTGCCGGGCGCGTACGGCACCTCAAGCGGGAGGACGCAGCCCGGTTCAGCTTTCTACTATCGACACCAATCATCATCGCAGCAGGCTTGCTCCAGTTGATAAAAATCACGACCGCCGGGGTTTCTTCCCTGCAAACAGCCATCCTTGTCGCCGGATTTTTGGTGTCCTTTGCCAGTGCCTACCTGGTCATCAACTGGATGCTGCGCTTCCTGAAAACCCGATCAACGATTCCTTTTGCAGTGTATTGTGTTTGCATGGCTGTATTATGCCTGGTTGTATACACGATCCGGCTCTCTTAACCCACTGATAGCCATCACCAGTTTGTCAGTCAAGCCAGGCCAAAATCCAGGGGTTTTCCTGTCTTTCGCTCCCAATGGTGGTTTGAGGACCATGACCGGGATAGACAACCGTATCGTCCGGTAAGGCAAGCAGCACCTTTTCAATCGAGTCAGCAAGCTGAGCGCTGTCGCCCCCCGGCAAGTCAGTGCGGCCAATGCCATCCTTGAACAGGACATCACCGTCAAACACTGCGCCACGATTCGCCTCGTAGAGCGAGATATGGCCGGGCGTGTGACCCGGTGTGAAAAGAACCTGAAACTGGAGTTGACCGATCGACAGCGTATCCCCCGGTACCAGGTAGAAATCAGGCTCAGGGCTTGGTTCAAGTGGCACCCCCCAGAACTCTGCCCCGCCACGCCGATTCAACAGCGGAACCTCGATCTCATGTATCCCAAACCGGGCCCCGGTTTCTTTAACCGCGGCTGCATTGCCACCGATGTGGTCCCAGTGTGCATGCGTGTTTACAACCGCCCTGACCAGTGCTTCACGTTTCTTGATGGCGGATAATATCCCGGGATCATTCCAGCCCGGATCGATGAGTAATGCTTCCCGCGTGCTGCGGCAGGTTATAAGGTAGCAGTTGGTTTGAATTGGGCCAACAGGCAAAATATCAATATCCACAACAATCACCTCAATGGCTGCTCTGGAAAATTCCGGCAAACAGGTCGCGCTCAGATACTCGCCGGTCTTTAACAGGTGGATAAGCTCTCATATAGGTTTCAACGGTGGGATTCACAAACAGGCGCTGCATCTGCTGTAACAGGGACGGTTGAGCTAACCCACCAAGCTGGCTGGCATGACAGAGCCGGGCACGTTCCGCCTGTTCAGAGACATGCCGGGTATGTATTCGCGCGTGAATTGGATAGGTGTGGGAAATAATTGCGCGGAGGTTGATGTCCTTGTTTTTTCCCATTTGTCCAGGATCAACGCCAAACAACGGGAGCAAATTCACAATAATTCTGTAATAAGTACGATTTCTTGTCCGATAGTAGAGCTTCTGGGGACAATTGAAATCAATACTCGTCGTGGTATCTGCCAACTCGAGCCCGTTCCGGCAGATTTCAAAGGCCAGCGTTGTAGCCTCGTACATCTTTATGTGATCGGGATGACCATAACTTCCATAGGGGTCAAACGTAACCACCACCTGTGGCTGAACGTCCCGGATTACCTGAACAATCCGATCGGCAACTTCTGTTACAGGAGCGCTGACCAAAGAATCCGGATGCCCGTTATCAGGAGAACCAGCCATCCCGGAGTCCCGGTAGCCAAACGTATACAAACCGGCCAATCCAAGGGTCTCTGCCGCACATTGGAGTTCCGACAGCCTGAGTTCCGCCATTGACGCATACTGCTCTAAAAATCGGGGGTCGGCCACGCCTACGTCACCATTTGTTGCGCAGATCACATAGACCGAAACACCTGCCTCCACGTAATGCGCTATTGTTCCTGCCATCCCGAATGACTCATCATCCGGATGCGCCAGAGCAATCAGCAGCCGTTTAGCAGCCCAACCAGATTCTCCCATTCTGTCTCCCGATCAACCCTGCTGTTCAGACAAGGGCAGTTGATCCGCACAACCCACAGCCAGCGACCTTGCGAGCAACTCTTTAAGGAACTGCCCGGTATAGCTCAACTCAAACTGGGAGACTTCTTCAGGTGTTCCCTGGGCAACCACTTCACCACCCGCATCGCCTCCTTCCGGGCCGAGGTCAATAAGATAGTCAGCAACTTTAATGATATCGGGATGATGTTCGATAATCAGCACTGAATTTCCCTGATCTACCAATGCCTGGAGCACGCTGATCAGCCGCGCAACATCAGCAGCGTGCAGGCCCACGGACGGCTCGTCCAGCACATATAATGTCTGTCCGGTGGAGCGTTTTGCCAGTTCACGGCTCAATTTGACCCGCTGCGCTTCTCCACCAGAGAGAGTCGTTGCCGACTGCCCCAAACGTACATATCCGAGGCCCACAGCCTCCAACGTTTGCAGTTTGGAGACAATCGCCGGGAAGGCTTCGAAGACATCTAGGGCTTCGCCCACCGTCATATCAAGGACTTCTGAGATATTGTATCCCTTGAAACGCACCTGTAAAGTCTCACGATTGTACCGGCTGCCACGACATACTTCACAGGGGATATATACATCGGGAAGGAACTGCATCTCGACCTGGATCACACCCTGCCCTGAGCATTCTTCGCAGCGACCCCCCTTGACATTGAAGCTGAAACGTCCGGGTTTATAGCCTCTTATCTTGCTTTCAGGAAGTTCGGCAAACAGCACCCGAATAGGGTCAAACAGCTTGGTATAGGTTGCCGGGTTACTGCGAGGCGTTCGCCCAATGGGTGATTGGTCGATATTGATGATTTTATCAATATACTCAATGCCCTCTATAAGGTCGTGATCGCCGGCTCGAACCCGGCTGCCATGCAGAACCTGCGCAAGACGCTTGTAGAGCACCTCTAACATCAAGGTGCTCTTGCCACTACCCGAAACACCGGTGATACAAACCAGGCGGCCCAGCGGGATGGCAACATCGATATTCTTCAGGTTATGCTCGCGGGCTCCCTTAACTCGAAGCACCTGACCGTTCCCATTCCTTCGCTGCTCAGGCAAGGGAATACATTTGCGTCCCGACAGATAGGCACCAGTCAGGGAAGTTGGATGATCCAGGATGGTCTCAACCGGACCTTCAGCAACAACCTCTCCACCATGCTCGCCGGCTCCGGGCCCCAGGTCTACCACCCAGTCCGCGTGCAAGATGGTCTCCTCATCATGCTCTACGACCAACAGCGTATTGCCAAGATCGCGCATGCTCTCCAGCGTCTGAATCAGCCGCTTGTTATCACGCTGATGCAGGCCAATACTTGGCTCGTCCAATACATAGAGGACGCCCATCAACCGCGACCCTATCTGAGTAGCCAGACGAATGCGCTGCGCTTCACCGCCGGACAAACTGCCCGCAGAGCGAGTCAGCGTGAGGTAATCCAAACCGACATTCACCATAAAGCTCAACCGGGACTCAATTTCCTTGATAACCTGGTCAGCAATGGTCAACTCACGGTTATTGAGAAGGGGAGATGCATCATCAGAACCCCGAAGGTCGGCCACCCATTCCAGCATACGCTTGACCGGAAGCGATGTCACCGCCTGGATATTCTCCCCGGCAATGGTCACCGCCAACGCTTCTGGACGAAGACGTTCCCCATTACAAGCCGGGCAGAGGCGATCAGTCATCACGCTTTCAATCTGGCGGCGAATATAGTCGGAGGTGGTTTCTTTGTAGCGACGCTCAAGGTTGTTAACAATACCCTCAAACCGTCCCTGGTATGTGCTGGTCCGTCCATCACGATTGCGATATGTGATCGGAATCCGTATGTCGCCTGTGCCATAAAGCAACAGGTCTTTCTGTTCGTCCTGAAGTTCGGCCCAGGGTATATCCAGGTTGATTTTATAGTGTTTTGATAGCGACTCTACAGCCTGCCGGAAATAACCACCTTCCTCCCACGTATTCCAACCAGTGGCATCAAATGGCCCATCCTGCAGTGCCAGCTCAGGATTTGGCACAAGCAGGTCAGGGTCAATCTCCTGCTTAACACCCAACCCCTGGCAGACAGGGCATGCCCCGTGAGGGCTGTTAAAAGAAAAAGTTCTCGGCTCAATCTCCGGGAAACTGATACCACAGTGGGGACATGACAGGAGTTCAGAATACAGGATATCCTCTCCTGTGTCCGGGATGTTGATAATTGCTACACCATCCCCCATTTCCAGCGCCGTCTCAATGCTGTCAGTGAGCCGGAAGAAATCCGAATCTATCTCCTCCTGAGGGGTATCTGCACCATGCTGCCGGATCACTAACCGGTCAACAACAACCTCAATAGTGTGCATCTCGTACCGGGCAAGCTCAATATTCTCGTCAATGTCGAGCACCTCACCGTCTACGCGAATGCGAACAAAACCAGCTTTTCGGATATCCTCAATAATTCGCTGGTGATGGCCCTTGCGATCCTTAACCAACGGCGCAAGGATCTGAATCCGCTGGCCGTCGTCCAGGCGGAATATGGATTCCACGATCTGCTGTGAGCTCTGGCGGCTCACCTCGCGACCACACTGTGTACAGTGAGGCGTCCCTACCCTGGCAAACAAGAGGCGAAGATAGTCGTATATCTCGGTCACTGTTCCAACTGTCGAGCGCGGGTTACGGCTTACCCCTTTCTGGTCAATCGAGACCGCTGGACTTAATCCCTCAATCTGATCGACATCGGGTTTGTCCATCCTGCCCAGGAACTGCCGCGCATATGCAGACAGTGACTCAACATACCGCCTCTGCCCTTCTGCAAATATCGTATCGAATGCAAGTGAGGACTTCCCAGAGCCAGACAAACCAGTAATCACCACAAGTTTGTCCCGCGGGATTTCGACACTGATATTTTTCAGGTTGTGCTCACGCGCACCACGAATGACAATTCGGTTCTGTCCCATCAAACTCATTCTTTCATGAAGCTTTGCTGTTGTTATGTCAAAATATGCCGAACATATATTCTATCTCGCGGCAAGTTCTCTCGCAATTACAAATCACTCTTCAAAAATTCCCCCTACCCTATCATACATGGAGCCATCAACATTGGTTGATAGCGGCAAGGTATAATCAGTCAACTCAAACACGGACAGGTGTGTCATGACTTTAAAGAATCGATCCCGATCGCCTGGAAGCATCTATATCCGCCCCAATTCAAGGCGATACGTCCGCTTGCTGTCCTTCTTTGGGCAGTTGTTTCTGGACATCATTGTCTGGGAGATCGTTCTCAAGGCTTTTATCGGGAAAAAACCGGTTGGAAAAGGTCGCATCAGCCGACTGACTCGATACGCACGCCGGTTTCGAAAGCTGTCCACATCCATGGGTGGCGTGATGATCAAACTGGGGCAGTTCGTCAGCAGCCGTGTTGACGTGATCCCGCCTGTTGTTATCAGAGAACTGGCAGGCCTGCAGGACGAGGTGCCGCCAGAAGACAGTGCCAGCATCATCCATGTTATCGAAGAAGAGCTGGGACAGCCACTGGATGACATCTTCCAGTCCTTTTCAACAATCACCCAGGCTGCAGCCTCATTGGGGCAGGTGCATTACGCACGTTTAAAATCCGGGCAGCATGTGGCAGTCAAAGTGCTGCGCCCAGGCATTGAGCAGATTGTGGCTACCGATTTCAGGGCATTAAATATCGTTGCCCGCTGGACAATGGCCTGGAAGGTCATCCGTCGCAGGGCTGATGTGCCCGCTCTGATGGATGAGTTTGCGAGGACGCTCTGGGAAGAACTCGACTATGAAGCAGAGGCATCTAATGCTGAGCGGTTTAAAGCGTTGTTTGCTGAAGACGACCGCGTATATATCCCAAGAATATATCGAGAGCTATCAACCAAGCGTGTCCTTACCATGGAGGATGTTTCCAGCATCAAGATCTCCGACCATGCAAGCATCGAGAGTGCCGGCGTTGATCGCGCCACTGCTGCACAACGTCTGCTTGATATTTATCTCAAGATGATTTTTGAGTTTGGCTTCTTCCATGCCGATCCCCATCCAGGCAACCTGTTTATCTACCCCCTTCCCCAGAATGCCATGACCAATAATCCCGCCCAAAAGGAGCGGGAGTTCTATATCGTTTTTGTCGATTTTGGGATGGTTGGTCATGTCAGCGTCAGCACCAAAGCCAGTTTACGGGAGGCGATAATTGCTGTAGGGTTACGCGATACACAGCGGATTATTAACGCCTATCAGATGCTGGGTGTTTTGTTACCTGGAGCCGACCTCAAACGCATCGAGGAAGCAGAAGCAGAAATCCTCGATATGATATGGGGGAAAAGCGTGCCAGAACTGGCCAAAATGCACCCATCAGAGATGCAGCAGGTCGCAATCAAATACCGCGATCTACTTTTCGAGATGCCTTTCCAGGTCCCGCAGGACTTCATCTATCTGGGTCGGGCGATTGCCATTCTTTCCGGAATCTGCACACAACTCGACCCGTCCTTTAATCCCTGGCAGCCAGTTGTCCGCTATGCTGAGAAACTGGTGGTACAGGAAGCCGGTTCGACAATTGAAGCCTGGGTGGCAGAAGTAGTTCGATTTGCGCAAGACTATGCGAGGATACCGGTTCAGCTGGTAGACGTGCTTGGAAAGATGCAGCGCGGGGAACTTGGGGTCCAGCTTCAAGGGGACAGCAACCTGATGGCCCAACTGCAGCGGCTTGAATATGGGCTATCCGGCATCACGCAAGCGCTTGTCTTTTGCGGACTGCTTATTGCAGGCACACTGCTTTTTCTTAACAGCTACCTGGCTATCGGTATTATTGCCTGGGGCCTTGCAATCCTGGCATGGCTGTGGATGGTACTCAGGCGACAACCCTCACCATAGGCATAACCTGCCTGCACAGATTTCGCGAATACTCGCCAGTTGTGGGAGGTGCTAACCCGGCGGGAAATGCTCCAGCAGCCACGACAGGATGAGATCATATGGATGAGGCTCCGGGAGAATATCTGGCTCGTGGAGAAGGATATTCCCATGCTGGCTGCCCTGATAGATGAGAACCTCGTAGTCAAGCAGCCCTGCTGAGGCGCCAGCTTGACAGGTTCCGGGAGCCTGTCCATCGCCTTCCGCAGCAATGCAGAGCACCGGGGTCGCCCGTTCTCCATATGCGATCAGGGCGTCGCCAAAGGGTATGCCAAGAAAGCTGCCCGGTGAAATCGCAATCACGCCCACACAACCATCACCGCAAGTATCTACAGCAGCATCGGCCCCGATACCGGCCCCAACCAGGACGATGCTATCCGAATCAACCCCATCCAACTGCCGGAGGAAGGATATCGCGCCACGCACAGCATCCAGGATGCTCTCGCTGTCTGGCTGGCCTTCGCTTTCACCGTATCCCGGCAGATCAATCGCCAAAACGGCATAGCCATTTTCCAGCGTGGATTGAACCCCTGATGGTGTTAGAGACTCCCCCCGCAGTATTCCGGGAAGCGGCTCCCATGCCGACCGCGTGGTTCCTGCCTGGTGCAGCAATAACACCCCTGGTGACGGCGCCACAGCAGGTGGATAGTAACTGCCCACAACAGTTAATCCCCCGTCAGATACGTATGTGACCGTCCGAACATCCTGGGGAGTCCCAATTCCCGGCTCCTGAGCAGGGGTTGCGGTGGGAGCTTCTACAACAGGCGTCTGTTCTTCGGTCAGAACAGGCGCTGTGGTTCCCGGCACACTCCCAGGCAGGTTGCAGGCCGAAAGCAGTAAAATCACGGCTGTCAGGAGAGGCCAATCGAAGTTGTTCATGCACACTCCTAGAGCGGAATTGTGTATAATTTGCTCATCCGAATCAATTTTATACAGCATCTGTCCATTTTACGACGTTTGGCATGATGGAATATGACATTTGGAACTATGGATTATTGCCATAGTGAAATTATTCTCATAGTTAGATATAGTTAGTGGTATATCGTCAGCAATCATCTCGTCCAGCCAGTTCCCGTACGATCTAAGTGAGTAGAGGCAGCAGCAAAGCTGCTATACCATTCACCTGAAAGGGATAGTTTATGACCCGTGTTGAGGACAAACACCTGATAGAACAAAAACCACGTGTTCGCCTTGACCCGATCCCAAAAGGATACCGGGCCGTTGACGAGCGTCTGGAAGACTATGAAGAATGCGCCATCTGCCTGACGGCTGAGGAAGCCATGGCAGAAGCTTCAAGGTGTCTTCACTGTCCTGACCCGGCGACCTGCTACCAGGCCTGCCCGATTGGCAATGATATATCCGAGGCTCTCTGGTACGTCGAAAAGGGTGATTTCATTAAAGCGGCAGAAATCTACCGTAAAACCAACCCCCTGCCTGAGATTTGTGGGCGCGTCTGCCCCAGTGAAACAACCTGTGCCAGCAACTGCGTCCTTTCAAAGCGCGAAAAGCCAATCAACACGCGCGGAATCGAGGCTTTTGTCGCCGATTACCAGCGCCGTCATGGCGGCGTCCCACTGCCAGAAAAGGAGCCGCCCACGGGCAAAAAGGTGGCAATCATCGGCGCGGGGCCGGCTGGCATTGCAGCCTCTGAAGTACTGGCAGTAAAAGGGCATGACGTCACCGTGTTTGAGGCCTATCCAACACCGGGTGGTTTGCTGGTTTATGGAATTCCCAGTTTCAAGCTGGATAAATCCCTGATCCAGTGGAAAACAGACTGGTTACAGGACCTGGGCGTTAAATTTGTGGTCAATGTCAAAGTTGGGGAAACCATCAGCCTTGATGACCTGATTGAGCAAGAGGGCTTTGACGCCGTTTTCCTGGGTACCGGGGCAGGCGTTGAAGCCACCATGCGCATCCCTGGCATTGACCTGGGGCGGATATACCAGTCTATTGACTTCCTTATTCGCGGCGGCAATGTTCCTAAAGCATGGCTGCCTGAGCACAAAAAGGAACCGTTGATCATCGGGAAGCGAGTGGCAGTGATTGGTGGGGGTGATACAGCAACTGACTGCTTGAGAACATCACTGCGCCTGCACGCTGAAAAAGTGACCTGTTACTACCGGCGTACTGAGGCTGAAATGCCCGGCAATAAGGACGAGCGAAAACGCGCAATTGAGGAGGGGGCAGAGATCGTTTACCTGTCCGCACCGGTTGAGTTTCTTGACCGAGATGAGGACGGTAATGTCGATGCAATGGTTATGATACGGATGGAGCTGGGCGAACCGGACGAATCAGGACGACGCAGGCCAGTACCGGTTGAAGGCTCTGAGTACGAGGTTGAAGTGGATGATGTTGTCCTGGCCATTGGTTTCTGGCCTGACCCGCTGCTGGGCGAGACAACCCCTGACCTCGAAACCCAGAAATGGGGATTGTTCAAAATTAATCAGTGGACCAATGAAACCAGCCGTGAGGGCATTTTTGCCGGGGGAGATGCTATCACCGGGCCAGCCCTGGTTAATGCAGCTATAGCTTCCGGCAAAAAGGCTGCAGAGGGGATCCATAAATACCTAACCGAGCCATCTCTGCCATAAATATCCACCTGTTCCCAAACGGGCTGCCTCTGGCAGCCCGTTTTTATTGTCCCCGGATTCGGGGTATTCTACAGATATCCACAGCTGGCGGAGAGAGACCATGAAACCAGAAGATCAATTGCTGCTCAGGCAATTGCTCAATGAAGAGCGAATCCTGTCGCTTGCTGTGGCGATCAATGGCGAGCCATATCTCGGACTGCTGCCTTTTGTGACTCGGCCAGACTACAAGGCCATCCTGATCCATGCATCCGACCTGGCCAAACACAGCGAAGGCCTCCAAACTGGCGCGTCATTCAGTGTGCTCATCCATGCCGCAGATCGCGTTGAAGCCGACCCGCTTCAAATCCCCCGCATAGCCCTGCAGGGACGGGTCCAGAAGCTGCAGAAAGGCAGTGAACAATACGCAGCCGCCAGAGAAGCTTATCTTTCACGATTTCCTACCAGCGCCCCGACCTTCCTGCTGGGCGATTTCAACCTGTATGCACTACACATCAATACCGGTCGGATGGTGGTTGGATTTGCCCGCACCATATTCCTGACGAGCGCACACCTAGCAGAGATCGCCGACCAATAGCAACCCGTGACAGACCAGATCACCACCTTAATAACCAGAAAAGCCCTTGAGATCGGGTTCTCTGCCGTCGGCATAGTAGATGCCACGCAAAGCCCTCACTTTTCGGCTTACCTGGACTGGATTGTCAGGGCCATGCACGGCGAAATGACCTATATGGCCCGAAAAGACCGTGTTGAGCGAAGGCGGGACCCCAGCATTATTCTGGAAGGCGCGCAATCGCTGATCTGCTTATCCCTCCACTATCCACCTTCTCATTTCCTACCTCCAGGCATCCGGCAGGATGCGTCGCACGGGTTAATCAGCAGCTATGCATGGGGGAATGATTACCACTCGATCATGCAATCACACCTGAGTAAACTCGTTGACTATATCGATCAGATACTGACCGTCCCTGCCCAGCACAAAATATACGTCGATACAGGCGCTATCCTGGAGCGCAGCCATGCCAGCCAGGCAAGGTTGGGCTTTGTTGGGAAAAACACGATGCTGATCGATCCCCAACGCGGAAGCTGCTGCTTTCTGGGCGAAATCATCACAACCGCCAGTCTCGCTCCTGCTTATTCTTGCAGTCAACCACTACCAGATTGTGGAACCTGCACAAGATGCCTGACGGCCTGCCCAACTGGCGCATTCCCACAGCCTTTTGTGCTTGATGCCCGCCGATGTATCTCGTATCTGACAATTGAATATAAAGGCATCATCCCATACGAGTTCCGCGAGCAGATGGGCAACTGGATTTTTGGTTGTGACATCTGCCAGGAAATATGCCCATGGCAACGATTCTCGCCTGTTGGAGATACCGTCTGCGACAGCTTTATGCCGCCGGATATACAACGAGCCGCGCCGAATCTGTCTCTTCTTCTTGGGTTGAATGACGATTCCTTTGCGAGGATGTTTGCCGGAACGGCCATTCAGCGCACAGGTCGTGCACAGCTTGTCCGGAACGCCTGCATTGCAGCGGGCAACAGCAAAGATACCAGCATGCGAAAATGGCTTATTCCCCTGCTGCACGACCCTGCCCCCCCGGTGCGAGCGCACGCCGCCTGGGCACTGGGTAAACTGAACTGCCCACCAGCGCCACTCAGAGAAGCCCTCGAAATAGAGCCTGATGAAGATGTCCGAGAGGAACTGAAGGCAGCCATCGCCAGCATCAGCCCAGGTATGTGAACCGGATTCCTTATTCCAGTTTATCCCTGTTGACTCATGCTCCGCACGGACTCAAGGCAAATCCGGCGAACAAGCAGGAACAGACCGAACCCGTTCAGTAACCGTTCTTGCGTTGGGTATACCCGCAATCCGCTCAACCACGCTGCCACAACCATCTACGATTATCAGTGTTGGCAATGCTCTTACACCAAAATAGGCAACAGCATCACGCCCCACGTCTGACAACGCATTAATTCGAATCACATCAGCTTCCGTTCCCAACTGATTCTCGATCCCATCAACGATGGGCTTTGCCACCAGGCACGCCGTTCAGGTATTCGAGAAAACCTCAATGACGGCTGGTTTTCCCTGCGATGCTAGCGCCATCACATCCGAATCCGGCAGAATGCTTTCCCGCGTTCTGAGCAAAGTGAAGGCAAGCACCAGGACAACCACAAGGATGATAAACCCTCGATTTTGTGACACCCATTCTGCAATGACAGTCATTGACAACCCAATCGTTTTTCTAAAGCACGGCAGTCTATCCGAGCAAATTTCAGTTGACCATTATTCAAATTAGATGCATGACGATATGATCGAGTTGCACCTGCTAAAGGAAATTGAGGACTATGGATCAACCACATGGCGGTTTGAACCGCCAATCCGCCGGACAATCT
>JAFGNO010000115.1 GCA_016926985.1 Anaerolineae bacterium | reverse complement strand
TGCATTCAGGTCGGGTATGGTGTGTTCATTGGGAACAGTCAGCTTGAGGGTGGTCTCGTTGACCTGTGTGATATCATGTCCCCACTCGTCAAGGTCTGCCACAAGCGTATCCGGGATATGCTCAAGCCGGACTTTGACCTGCACAAGCCCGGCAGATAAATCCTGTATGGTCCCGGCCCGGATGACCCGCCCATGCCGGATAAAAGCCACCCGGTCACAGGTTACTTCCACTTCGCTGAGCAGGTGTGAGTTGAGGAAAATGGTGGTGCCGTCTTTTCTTGCTGCCCGGATCACGTCCCGGACAAGCAGCCGCCCGAAGGGGTCCAGCCCGGAGGTAGGCTCATCGAGGAAAACAATGTCAGGGCGGGGTAGCAGTGCCATCGCCAGCCCGATCCGCTGGAGCATCCCCTTTGAATAGGTGCTCAGGCGCTTTTTCGCCGCATCAACAAGGTCGACCTGCTCAAGAAGCTCTGCAGCCCGCTGTTTGCGGTCTTCTTTGCCCATGCCATAAAGCTGCCCGTGCAGGTCGAGGAATTCATCTGCCCGCAGCCATTCGTGAAAGCGGAAATGCTCCGGCAGGAAACCGGTGTTCCGCCGGGCTTCGACCCGGTCAATCGGGACGCCGAGAAGCTGCCCGCTGCCTGAGGTGGGCCTGACCAGCCCCAGCAGCATCTTGATCGAGGTGGTCTTTCCTGCGCCGTTTGGCCCCAGGAATCCAAAAACCTCCCCCCGGTTGACCTGAAGGGTCAGGCCTTCAACAGCGACGTTGGTCTCGTTGAAAACCTTGCGCAGTTCAAAGGTCTCAATTGCGGGAGCAGTGCTCATTTCATATCCGGGCAGGCTCAGTGTCGTGGTCTGGTATTATGCGCCGTCCGGGGCCTGGTTCTGCTGGGCAAGGTGCTCCTGGTAGGCTTTCCAGCCGGGGCACCAGGTGGTATGCCAGCGCCAGAAGCGGGCTATCAGCGATTTGGGCTTGGCCTCAGCCTTGAGGCGCATCGGGCAGGTTTCGCAGCCAAATTCCTGTTTGGTTTCTTCGCTCACGGTTTTCTCCTGTTGAACAGAGTGTAAGTGTGTGGTTTATTGTATCTACGCAGGTGCGGCGCGAAAGTTGCCCGACAAAACCACCCGCACCTGCGCAGTGTATTGTGTGCTATTTGAGTGCCCTGCCGACCGCTATCAGGTTGACATAGGATGTCTCGGCGGTGATCAGGGTCACGATCCCATCTTCCTCCCAGACGAGGGCTGAACTGCTGCCCTCCAGCGTTTCCAGCAGCAGCCCGGTCTGCCCGTGAATGCGAGCTTCGCGGACGGTTGCTATCTCGATAGGCACAGGCAGCACCACCGTGCTTGTCCAGTCAATCTGCTGGGCCAGCCGCGCGGCTTCCCGCTCGCTCATGCCAAATACGCGCAGCAGGACTTCACCCAGCGCTGTAATGTCGGTGTCCTCCGGGTAGCTGGCTGACGGGCTGGGAATCTGGAGGATGGAAAAATCGTGTTCGTTGCGATCGTTGTTATCGTCAAAGAACATCAGGATGCCATCCTCAATGGTGAACTCAAACACCTGCCCGTCGATGTTCTCCGGCAGGGCAGCGGGGTCGATCTCAAGGATGCTCATCACGGCCCGCAGTGTTTCCACGTCCAGGATATACTGGACATGGGTTGAGCCAGTAACATAGACTTCAGTTGGCAGGCCATAGTCCTCCGGCAGACGCGGTGTGAAGCCGACCTGCGCAGCGGCATCCTCCACTGAGGCGACCGGCACTGGCTCGCCGGGTTCTTCAAGGATGATCTCCTCACCCATGAAGAGGTTGTCCTGCTCCCCAAGTGCCTCGAAGATGGCGATCAAACGGTCGGTATCCACGCCGACAAAGGCGAAGGTCTGCACGCGGAACAGGCCCAGAAAATCGCTGGCCAGCGCCCGCACCGGGGGCAGGGCGAATAATCCCACCACGATAACAAAAGCCGCTGCGCCAATCAGGATGCGCTGTGTACGGCGGTTGTTTTTAATTTTTTCCAGCATAGTCTGTTCTCCTGTTGTTACAGATTCTGTCAACGCTGTTAACGCTCGTCGTTTATCCGGGCGCTCAAGTGGTCCCGGGCTGAGTTTTTCCAATGCATTTCCTGCCTGCAACGATGCCGACACAAGGCGTTGGAGCGTATCCCGGCAGGCGGCGCAGTGGGCGACATGCTGTTCTACCATCCTGTATTCGTCTGCGCCCATCTCGGCGTCGACATAGCGCATCAGCGCGCCTTCATCCGGATGCTGTTTAACCATTGTCTTCTTCTCTCTCACTATCAACTGCCATCGTCCGATACGCCTCCTCAAACTGCTTCCTGGCGCGCGCCAGCAGCGTGCCCACCGATGTGGGTGAGACGCCGATCATCCCGGCAAGCTCATCGTAACTGAAGCCGGATTCGCGCAGGATGAGCAGTTTTGCCGAGCGAGGTTTTAGCTTTGCCAGGGCTGCTCGCACCTGCTGTTGTTCCTCGCGGCGTGCAGCCAGCGATTCAGGGCTATCCGGTTTAGGCTGGTCCAGCGCAGTCGCCTGTTCACGCCAGTAGCGGCGCTGGTTGGCACGGAGGGCGTTATACCCCGTGTTCACGGCTACCCGGTAGAGCCACCCCGCCACATTGCTGGCATGGCGGATTGGCTGCCGGTAGAGTTTCAGGAAAACGTCCTGTGCCAGGTCTTCAGCCTCGGCGCGGGTGCCGGTCAGCCGGAACAACACGCCGTACACCAGGTCATAGTGGCGCTCAAAAAGCTGTTCGAATGATTGCTCATCTCCTGCGCGGAAACGTTCCAGCAGCAGCGTATCAGAAACGGCTGTCACCCGATTGTCCTTTTCATCTGACATCAGATTTCACCCATCTAAACACCGCATAACCATGGGGTGTGACAGTTGAGGTTGGTTTATGGCTTATAGCTCAACAATGACGTACTCGGGGCGCCCGTAGTCGCTGTCGACCACGGTGTAGCTGACCGGGCGGCTGTTGACGCGCCGCACGCTGCCATGCTGACCAACATGGGTATGCCCGCTGACGACGGCGCGGACTTTCGGCTCCGCCAGCACTTTGTGCCCGGTGGTGAGGTTGCCAAAGTAGGCGTTGCTGATCGCCCACTGCGGGTAGCTTGGCTTGCGGACAAGCTGCTCTTCCAGGATGGGGACATGGGTGACCACCAGGATATCTGTCACCGCGTCCGACCCGGCTGCGCGGGCCAGCCGTTCCACCAGCCCGGCTTCCAGAATCCTGGCGAATTCCGGGTCGGTATAAGGCCAGTCGATCTTGATCGCGTCGTTGTTGAGGTTCATTTTCTGTGTTGCGATTTCCCCAACCGACAGCGACATCCCGGGGTCAATTGCCGAATAATCATACCAGACCATCGAGCCGACCACCGCAACATGCCTGAGGTAGAGGTTCTCTTCCTCCAGCCACAGAAAACCGGCGTCCTTTACCACGCCTGGAAGAAGCTGCTTCCAGAGCACCAGCGAGGAATAGCCGCCTTTGCGGTCAGACCAGACATCATGGTTGCCGGTTATTACCCCAACCGGCATGGGCAGATCCGCGAAGCAGGCCAGGCAGCCTTCAAACACGGCGCGACCGTGGCCCAGGTCGCCGGCGATAATTACGGCATCTGGCGCTTCGGCGGCGATCTGCTCAACCATCGCCGTGATCTGGGAAGGTGAGGTCAAGTAGCCTGTCGGGTCATAGTGGAGATCGGCGGTGATCGCTATCCGCACCGGTTGTGATGGGTTGTCCATGTCTTACTCCTCGTCACAGGGGCC
>JAFGNO010000114.1 GCA_016926985.1 Anaerolineae bacterium | reverse complement strand
TGTTCAAACAGGGCACGCAAATCACGTCCCCAAACACGTAGGGCCCAATCGGCTGTATGTTCGACTTCTTCCCAGTATTCTGTCATCTTATGTCCTGACTCAAGTATAAACCAGTTTTGTCTTGACCCGGCGAATAATTGCTCAACATTTCACCAGGTGCGTTATACTTTCGGAACGCATGCCACTAACCAGATAATACGAGAGAGCGACATGATTACCAAATACGGGCATTACCAGGAGCAATCCCGAAAAACCTACAGCGAGATCCAGACCAACGATCCCATTGTCTATCCAACGCTGGGACTGGTAATGAAGCCGGGGAATTTGCCGGAAAAGTCAAGAAGATTTTCCGGGATCGCAATGGCGTATTCACCGATGAAGACTGCGAGATGTTAAAAGGCGAATTGGGCGATGTTCTTTGGTACCTGACGCAGCTCTGCACAAATCTCGGCTTCTCACTGGAAGAAGTGGCTGAAGCCAATTTAACCAAGCTGTTTTCCCGCCAGGAACGGGGTATGATATCCGGCGAAGGTGATGAGCGTTGAACCCGTTACACACATCCAGCAGGGAGAGGCTGATGGCTTTTGAACCCACTTACTGGACAACCCATGTGGGCAGCGTTCCACATACCGACACGGGCTCGATATGTTCCCGGCTTCTTGATTTAGACCTCTCTGGCTGGCCACAGTTCCCGCAGCGGGATTTCCGGGAGAGTATGTATGCCCAGTTCGGGCTGAATCTGCCGGGCGCCATAGCAGACACCGCTAAAGAAAAGCTCATTTTTGACACGCATTCTGACCTGAACGGGCCAATGGAAGCCTTCTATACACAGTATCTGGAGGAAAACCTGGAGGCGTTTGCCCTCCCTGAAACTTATGCATCGGGCTTTTATGCCATGCTCGATCTGCTGCGGGCGAGAGGAAACAACTGGGTTAAGGCACAGGTCACCGGGCCAATCAGCTTTGGCCTGACTGTTACAGACCAGGACCTGCGCTCGATCCTTTACAACGACATACTGGCAGATGCCGTGGTCAAAAACACCGCTATGAACGCCCGCTGGCAGATTGGTAAGCTCCGGGAAGTATCTAACAATGTCCTGATCGTGGTGGATGAGCCCTACATGGCCTCTTTTGGCTCTGCGTTTATCAGCCTCAGCCAGGAGCAGGCAATCGCCATGCTGGACGAGGTATATGAGGCTATTCACGCGGCTGGCGGCATGGGTGGTGTGCACTGCTGCGCTAATACGGATTGGTCGGTGTTGCTTGCCACTCAGGTTGATGTTCTGAATCTGGACGCCTACGGATATATCGAGAACCTGGCGCTTTACCCGGATGCTCTGCGGGCTTTCCTGGATCGCGGCGGCGTGATTGCATGGGGCATTGTGCCTAACAACGCCGATATATTTGGCGCCAGTCCGGAAGATATTGCCCAAAGACTGCATGATGGGATTGAGATGATCTGCAGCAAGGCTTCTACGCGAGGTGTCCATATCGCCCCACAGGAGTTCAATACTCGCAGCCTGATCACCCCGAGCTGTGGTCTGGGAACAACTACTGTCGAGATCGCCGACCGTGTGTTCGAGGTCCTGATTGAGACGGGGAAACTGCTCCAGAACGGCTTGTAATAATGATTGAGCGCCTTTTGGCGCTCAGGGCTTCTGTATCTGTGCCATCATCTCTGCGATGGACTGGTAAACCGGCGACTTGTCGTCCAGTTCCACAAGTGGACGACCGCTGAACTCAAATACCGTCAACTCCTCGTTGGCTGGCACCGAGCCAAGATATGGGATGCCTAAGGAATCTATCTTATCTTTCAAAGGCGCAGGCAGTTCACCCACTAACCTGTTTATGATCAGGTAGGCATTTTCAATGCCGATATTCAGTTCGCTGCGGAGCTCGACAACCCGCTCCGCAGCCACAAGCCCTCGCAGGGTTGGATCGCTGACAATCAGAAGATGGTCGACATCACGGGTCGTGCGTCTGCTGAGGTGCTCCAGCCCGGCCTCATTATCAATCACCACATAGCGATAGTTTTTGCTGAGGGTATCAAGCACCTCACGCAGGTTGTGATTGACCGCGCAGTAGCACCCTGGCCCCTCGCTCCGGCCCATTGCAATCAGGTCAAACCGATCCCCCTCAGCAACCGATGAGCGGATCTCGTAATTCAGGAAATCGCGCTTGGACATTCCGCCGCTCAGGGTGCCCATCGCTGCACCACCCGTGGTCAACGAAGCCTGTACCTGCTCCAGCAGGCCTTCTCGAATATCGCCCACGGTATAGTCCAGGTCAAGTCCCAGCACCATATTCAAATTGCTGCTGGGATCGGCGTCGATGGCGAGAATAGCCCCGGTCTGGGTTTTTACTAGGTATTTAATGACCATGGCTGCAACAGTGGTCTTGCCAACTCCCCCTTTGCCAGCCAGTGCAATAGTTGTTGTCATTGTCCGGCCTCCTCAGCCTGTTTCGCCATCAATCATGGCTGCCAGTTTTACCGCAATCTCCACACCCTCGGCGTGCAGCGCCGGGACATGATCGTAGACCGGGAGGCCAAGCCGGTCGGCTTCCTGCACCGCCAGGTCTGCAGGCAGGACGCCCAGCACAGGGATGCCAGGTGTTTCTTTTTCTATGAAGGCTTTTTCTTCTGCATCCCGGACTTTATTGCCAACCAGCCACATTTGCTCCAAGCCAATATCATTGGCCAGCTTCTTGATCTGCGCTGCGGTTCCCAGGCTGCGCCGGGTTGGCTCAACCACAATAACCATGGCATCCACAAAATCAACCGTTGCCCG
>JAFGNO010000113.1 GCA_016926985.1 Anaerolineae bacterium | reverse complement strand
ACTATATCTTTGGGGGTCGATGAAGCGCTGTATTCGGCTTGATCACGGTAATGCTTATATTGTGACCGACCTGCATGGCTCATGGGATGCTTATCAGCTTTACCGCGATCATTTTCTATCACTTCACTATCAGAGGAAGGCTGATTATCTGATCTTCCTTGGGGATGTCATCCACGGGTATGGCCCCCCGGAAACCGATCAATCTCTCCAGATTGTTTTGGATATCATGCGGTTGCGGGCGGAGACAAAACCGGGGACAGTTATTCTGTTGATGGGAAACCACGAACTCCCGCACATCTATGGGATCGGTATATCCAAGGGAGACCTGCTCTTTACCCCGCGTTTTGAGCATGCGTTGGGGAAATACCGCGAGTTAGTGATCCGGTTCTTTATGTCACTACCCTTCTGGATTTGCACCGCTGGGGGGACCCTGTTGATGCATGCTGGCGCCTCACTTAGCACGGCTACAGATGAAGCCAGGGCACAGTTAGCGGAGTTTTCACACGCGGCACTTCTGGGAGAGGCCAGTGCTTTGCTTCAACGAGCGGACGTTTCCGACTTGCTTGCTTCTTACAATCTATTCTCTGAAGAAGACTATCGCCAGGCTGTCTGGGAAAATCTTGCTGTCTCAGATTCGTCCGATCCCCGCTATCACGATCTGCTGCGTGGTTTTATTGTTGGCAATCTTGAGCCCGAATGGCCAATACTATGGAATTTCTTCTTCACGCAGTGCGAGGCCGGGATGGGGCAGTTGATGTACGGGAAAGTATTGGAACGATTCCTGGCAGTTTATTCAGTGGATTGCCCCGCACAGCAGGTAATGGTCTCCGGGCATGTTGTTGTCAAAGGTGGATACCAGATTATCGGCGGTCGCAATCTCCGTCTGGCCAGCTGGGCGCATGCCTGTCCCAGTAATGAAGGGTGCTACCTGCTTTTTGATGTTGCTGCGCCGGTTGAGACGGCCAGCGACCTGGAACCGTATATTCACCCGCTGCCCGGCTAGTTGTCTTCTACCAGTCCTCAGGCCCAAATGTGTTGAACGGCTCCCTGCAGGTGCACGCTTCACGATAGGCCTCATCCTTAATCAACGACCCATCGTATTCACTGTTGAATGAATAAGCCAGCCACCCGGACAGGTTGAGTTGAGGGGTGGGTATGGTTGCATTGCAGGTAGAGCAGTCGCAGGGAATCCATTCGCCATTGTACCGACGGGCAATGTGAAGGTGAGTCGCGTAGCTGACTCCGCCCTCGCATGCCGGGTGCCCGATTGGGTCCCCCGCCTTGACAGCCTGTCCTTCCACTACCGGGCGATTCTCGCTGCTCAGGTGCAGGTAAAAAACCGTCCACCCGGTTCCCTCAAACCCATCCCCATCGAGGTCCAGCACCACTATGCCATACTCACTGCGAGCGATGACCCCGTCAGCAACTGCGGTTGTATAGGAAGGCGATACTGAACAGCCAATATCAACGGTATCGCTGGGGACAAAATCCAGGGCTGCCCAGGCGCTGCTGGATCCCCATCCGCCATGCGGTCCGCCGGTATAGTACCAGGTTTCTGCCGGATCCCAGGGGAACTGCATGGCAGGTTGAGTCAGGTCAGGCGGGATCAGTGGCTCAACAGCATAGGAGAACGGGTCGCCAAACAGGGCAACATAAGTGGAGAAAAATCCATTCACACCTGAGGCCAGCGTCCAGTCCTCGTATGAGCGTGTCTGCCCCAGTAAAACCTGGACGGCGGCTGTACCCGCGTTGATAGAGGGTTCCAGCCCAACCCGCGATCCGTCTCCCAGGATGACGGTCGAGAGCCCTCTCAATCGCCATCCGTAATAGCCTGTTTGCAGCACCTTGCCTGCCCAATCAAGCTGTTTATAGAGGTTGTAGATACGCCCCGGGTATTCGTAGTACTGCATGGGGTAAAATCGCGCATCTTCAGGCACTTCAGAAAGGCTCAGCCACTGGCTTTCATACTCCAGCAGTGCAAGGAAAAGGCGAGGGCTGATGCTTTGCTCAAGTGCCACCCGTTCAACAATCTCGATCCCGGACCACGATCGCCCGTTCAGTTCTTCCTGGTACTGGGCGAGGAAGCTGTCCGGGAATCGGCTCATGAACCCGGCGACATCAAAATCCTTCAGTGCAGGCCCAAACACCAGTTCGCTGTCCGGGATGATTTTAAATCCCGGCCCGATTACCTCGATAGCAGTCGGAATGATCAACTGCTGCCCGACCGAAAGGATGTTTTCGTTGGGCAGGTTGTTTATGGCCACAATTGCTTCAACGCTGACCCCGAACCAGGAGGCAATGGCCCCCAGTGTATCGCCATACTGCACAAAATAGATCTGGTTCTCTGTTGGGTTTACTATCGATGTCCGGGTTGGGTCAGGGGTGGGGATATATGTTGGGGTAGGGGCACTTGTTGGTGGGATGCTGACGGCAGACCCATGCCCGGTGCTGGTTCCCGTTTCAGTCACCAAGGGAGGGGTAACCGTGACTAGGACGACGTAGCTGCGATTTGACGAACAGCCACTGAACGAGATCAACCCGGAGAGGGTCAGGAATATAAGTGTAAGGTTTTGGAGTTGTTTCATGTGTTTGCCGACAGGGCCCTGGTGATCAGGGGCAACGATTGATCATATCGCCAGTTGATATGATGATGCCCCCCGTCATGCTCCTCGTATTGGTGTGCAATCTCAAGCTCGGTGAGCTTCCTGTGAAACTGCCGCGCACCGAGGAAGAGATTGTATTCGTCTCGAAGACCGCAGTCAAAATACAGCGCCGTTAAATCGCGCAGGGCCGGAACATGACCTGCTGCCATGCGGATCGGGTCACCTTCCAGCCATCGCTGCCATACGTCTGGGATAATCTCTCCTGAATAGCTGTCAAATGGGAGATCAAACCCAAAGGGGCTGCCCGGGTTGGGAGAATAGCAGGCGCTCATTGCCACCAGGTTGAGTGCGGCGAAAAAATCCCTGCTTTTATCCCGTGGGCGGGTAAGTGCCCGGATATTGTTGAGCAGCGCATCGAGCCCACCGGCTTGCTCAATGGCTCTCACTGCGCCCGGAATATCAGGCAGATAACACCATTCAAAACCCATGTCACCAGAGTGGCAGGCTGCCGCGCCGAAGGTATCACTATGTCTCATACTGAGCACCAATGCGCCATACCCACCGCTGCTGTATCCCATGACTCCCCGGTGGTCCCGATCATTGAGTGTCCTGAACTGGCCTTCAACCTTGGGGATCAGGTCGTCGATAATATAGTCCTCATAATCACCCACGGCGCTGGAGTTCACATACTGGCTGCCCCCCAGGCGGGTAAAACAGTCCGGGAAAATCAGAATAGCAGGCTCAGCCTGCCCGGTAGAAATCAGCCGGTCCATGCGTTGGGGGATGTTTTCATCCCACGCTTGCAGGCTAAAGTACCGTTCGCCCCAGCTTGTGAATGGCGCCAATACCCAGATTACCGGATAGTACCGATTGGGTTCATCATTGTAAGCAGGTGGCAAATAAACAGCGGTGGTTCTCTCCATCGGGTCGCCAAGGGGATTTTCCCTTAGAACCAACGATGTGGACGCAACTCTGACTATACTGTCAAATCGCATAACAAATCCTTGTATCTGTTACTGCGCATTGTAGCCACTTCGGTGATAGTCGGCAAAACGTGGGGAATGTGGGCAGAAACAGGTATTATTAAAGCTATCACAAGTGATTGGATAAGGCATGATTACTTCTCTGTCTGGTACACTGACTCATATCAGTTCTCAGCGTGTGGTTATCTCGGTGGGCGGGGTTGGTTTTGAGGTCTTCATTACCACCTCGGCTTACAATCGCCTTCCGTCATTAGGCCAGGTTGCTGAACTGCCCACCTATCTTGTTGTGCGTGAAGACGCATTGACGCTCTATGGGTTCGCGGCAGAAGAGGAAAAAGCCATTTTTGAGCTGCTGATCAGTGTTTCAGGCGTTGGCCCTCGGCTGGCCATTTCTGTGCTGAATACACTTACGCCGGAAATGCTGGCAAATGCGATCCAGCGCGATGAACCTGAAATCATCTCTCGCGTGCCAGGAATCGGGAAAAAGACCGCTCAGAAAATTGTTTTTGAATTGAAGGGGAGGCTTCTGCCCGATACAATGCCAGAGGGGCTTGGGGCTGTGTCACCGCTTGACACAGAGGTCATCGAGGCGCTCATTTCTATGGGTTTCAGCATTGTTGAATCCCAGGCTGCCTTGCAGGCGATTCCTCGCGAGGCTCCCGAAGACATCGAGGAGCGTATCAGGCTTGCCTTGAGCTTCTTTGACTCGTAGCTCCGGTTTGTGAGATAACAACATCAGGTTACGAATTGGTATAGGTCTTGATATAATCCGCTGATTAAGCCTCTTGCCTTATCACAAACCGGATGTTCAGGACATTCTCTGAAATGCTATACAATCAGGTAGAAGGAAAGGCCATGTCCTTAACGGCTAAACTAATTCTGCGTGACAAAGAATATGAGGTCAGGGCAGGCCAGACCTTGCGTGATGCCATACAGAAGTGCGATCTGTCGCCGCAGGCAGTCCTGCCGGTGCTTGATGGGCAGTTGATCACTGATGACCAGATTTTGCGCCCCGGTGATATCGTCATGCTGGTATCGGTTATCTCCGGTGGGTGATTGCTGACTTGCCCGGTCCCGGGCACAGGAATAAACAGGCTGAATATCCCGCATGAAATGTCGCAAATGTAAAGATAAAGCCGTCATCAACATGCGCCATCACAAACTGGCGCTGTGCAAAGACCATTATCTTGCCTGGGTGCTGGAACAGACCGAACGATTCATCTGTAAATATCACATGTTTACAGTCAATGAAAAGGTGCTGATTGCCGTATCAGGTGGCAAAGACAGCCTTGCTTTGTGGGACGTGTTGTTGTCTTTGGGTTATCAGGTTGATGGAATATATATCAACCTGGGCATAGATGCTGGTATAGGCTACTCAGAACGGTCGCTTTCCATGATCCGAAAATTCATGGAAACACATGGCGAGGCTGTGCTGAAGGTTGTAGATGTTCCTGTTACGTATGGGGCGTCGATTACAACTGCTGCCAGCAGGACGCATCGTGGCAAGGGCCGTCCCTGCTCTGTATGTGGCCTGACAAAACGGCACATCATGAACCGGATTGCCGAAGAGGGTGGATATGATGTCCTGGTCACCGGGCATAATCTGGATGATGAAGCAGCCGTTCTTCTGGGCAATACACTGACCTGGCAGACCGGGTACCTGGCCCGACAGGCGCCGGTGCTGCCTGCCTCTGGCGCTGGCCTTGTGCGCAAAGCAAAACCCTTCTGCCGCTTCTACGAGCGCGAGACTGCCGCGTATGCGCTGTTGGCAGGGATTGATTACGTATACGACGAGTGCCCCCACGCAGTTGGCGCCAAGTCAATATATTATAAAGAACTGCTCAACACGCTGGAAGAAGAGCGGCCTGGCGCAAAACTGCAGTTTTACCTGAATTTCCTGCGAGCAAGAGACGAAGGCGCTTTTCGCGTTTTTGAGGAACAGGTAGAGCTGAATAAATGCTCGCAGTGTGGTCAGCCTACCAGCCTGGTTGGCCTTTGTACTTTCTGCCGGACCTGGCAGCAGGTGAACAGCCAGTCAGGAAACACGCAGTAACAGAGCGACAGCTTGCTTGCCCGGCATCGTGCGACATCGTTTCCCCGGATATAACCGGTTTCCCTTCTGTATCCTCAGGCCTTAAAACCAACCAGGAAATTTCCAATGGGTTCTCTGGTCATTGGTCGACGGGAGTGCAGTATAATAAACTTGGGTAACACATCGGATAACATGCTGAAGGCGAGGATAGGAAAATGGAAGCCAGTATTGAGGCATTGTCTGAGGCCATCATAAAATGGCGTGGCAAAGATGTAAAGGACTACTGGGTCAGTGTGGCCTATATGGGAGCAGCTGTGAATCGCTTTGGCGACCACACTATCAGCTGTATTGATGGCAAGCTTCACCATCTATGGATGGGCGATTGGCGTGAGTTAAAGACAGGTTCGGACTTCTGGTTGTTTTCTGTACCAGGTGCCCTTGCCTGGGCACGTGATATGCTCCGGAAGGTTGAACCAGGTGATGAAATGCTGGAAATCCGTTTTAACGACGAATATGGGTATGTTGAGTATATGCGTATGAAAGCGGAGAGGCGAGATACCCACAACTTCACTTTCGAAGTCAGGTATTTTGCGGAAGGACCCCATCCAGAATTTGGTGAGGCTGGAAGTTAGTGATTGACCTCCGTGGCAAAGGAGCCAGGTCCGGCTACCGGTTCTACGATCTGATCATGGCTTTGTTTGTCAGCGTTTTGCTGATCAGCAATATCGCTTCATCAGCCAAGATTGTGGACTGGGGAATCTCGATTGGCCCACTTGCCCTTGCTTTTGACGCCGGGACGCTGCTTTTCCCGATCAGCTACATCTTTGGCGATGTGCTGACTGAAGTGTATGGATACAAGCGTTCTCGCCGCGTGATATGGGCAGGTTTTGGCGCTTCTGCCTTAATGGCCCTGACACTGTGGCTGGTCAGTGTGATGCCAGGAGAAGCTGAATGGCAGAAATATGCCGGTCAACAGGCTTATAACGCTATCCTGGGTGGCGTATCTACAGGGGGCATCATTATTGCCTCGCTGGTGGCGTACTTTGCAGGTGAGTTTTCAAATAGCGTGCTGATGGCAAAAATGAAAATCTGGACAAAGGGCCGCTTTCTATGGTCCCGGACAATAGGGTCTACGCTGGTCGGGCAGGCAGTAGATACATCCCTGTTTATTGTTATTGCGGCTGTCTTTAATGTGTTTCCCTGGGTGATTGTACCGGCGCTGATCGTGTCCAACTATATTTTCAAAGTCTGCATTGAAACGTTTATGACTCCTTTAACCTACCAGGTCATTGGGGTGCTGAAACGCGTCGAACAGGAAGATTATTATGACTATGAAACGAGCTTCAATCCGTTTAATTTGCGTGTATAGGTACGGGATATAGTGAATCCCAACACTAATCCCGATGCCGGTGATGCCATGGCTGAAGAGGACGACAGCCACGACAATAGCCAGGCGCTTGTCGATGAATATCTGAGTGGCGGCGACGGCATAACCCCGCTGATTGACCAGGCTGCCCTCCCGGAGGGCCATCGCTCTGGCTTTGTCGTTGTTGTTGGTAAACCCAATGTGGGTAAGTCCACACTGATGAACTGCTTGTTGGGTGAAAAACTTGCCATAGTTTCTCCCAAGCCACAAACAACCCGTACCAACCAGCTTGGTATCCTGACTCGCCCGGATGTTCAGGTTGTTTTCACCGATACGCCGGGCATTCATTTAGCCCGCAATAAACTGGGTGAGTATATGGTTGAAGTGGCCGCCGAGGCTATTCCTGATTCTGACGTGATCCTCTTTATCGTTGACGTGTCCACACCGCCTGCTCGTCCTGATGAGATCATTGCAGAAATGGTGCGGGAGAAATCGGATGCTTATACCATCCTGGCGCTGAATAAATCAGATCTTTTGGAGCCAGATTCAAGGGAAGAATTGCTCGCATTGTACAGGGAACTTGTGCCGGTTGCTGTGCCCATGCTGATCAGCGCGGAATACGCCGATAACACTGACAATCTGCTGGATATGATTGTTGCCCATCTCCCTGAAGGGCCTCGTTATTTTCCATCCGACCAGCTGTCCGATATGCAGGTGCGTGAAAGCGCGGCTGAGGCTATCCGCGAACAGGTGCTGGCCCTTTATCAGCAGGAGATACCTCATTCGGTTGCTGTCGAGATTAACCAGTTCAAAGAACGTGAGCGTAATTTGACATATATATCAGCGACTATCTACGTGGAGCGCGAGACCCAGAAACGGATTATCATTGGTAAAAAGGGATCGGCTCTCAGAGAACTGGGTAAGCAGGCCCGTCTCAGCCTGGAAGAGATGCTCAACACGCGGGTGTATCTGGAACTATGGGTCAAGGTTCTGAAGAACTGGCGAAAAGATCCGACCGCACTTGGGCGGTTGGGTTACACAAAACGCGGCAAAAAGGGTGCGGAGTAGAGGGATAAAATATAATGGGCGCTCATCAGAAACGACAGGAGCAGGATGATGTGCTGGATGGTGAGATTATTGCAGAGTATGATGGCACAATGATGAATCTTCCCACCATCCGGGGAAAGCAATCTGGCAGGCCTGGTCAGGAAGGACCGGATCCGGAACGCCGCCAGTTCATCATACGCTTGTTACTTGGTGGAGCTTCAGCGCTTGCTCTTGGGGGGAGCGCGGCTCTTGTCTATGATCGGCATCGCAATAACCAGGAGAGCGTTGTTGTTTTGCCAGAAGGTTCCGAGATAAGTGCGGAGGATGTTGCAGCGCTCCTGGAACAGATTTCAAGCCTGGATTACCAGCTTGCTTCGGTAACTGCAGAGCGCGATCAACTGATTGCCGATCTGAACACTTCCCAGGCGGATGCAGCCAACGCGCAGGCGCAGCTTGCCGATGCGCTTCGTCTCATTGATGACTATCGTGTCTTGCTGTCTCTCTGGCAGCAACTGGATGATGTTGGCATTGATGGATTACTGGCGATTGCACTGGGGGTCGCCAGCGGCTCGTTTTCGCGGATGATGGAGGTGGTTGAAATTCTGCGGACTGGCGTTGCAGCAGCGCGGGCAGTCATTGATTGGTTTATCGCTCGTCTGCCAGGGCCGCAGCAGGGCATTGCCTGGTTGCAGGGACAGGTGTCCCTGTTCTCCGCTAACCTTGAGTGGTTAGGTGACCAGATGGAAGAGGCGCTCGATCCGGTTGAGCCGCTTACTTCCATGGTTGCCCAATTTGTCATCTGGGTGTTGGATCGACTGCCATTTGGCATTGGCTCCAAGGCCAGGGCTGGCATGGAGGCCTTGCGCGAGATTGTAAATGATATTCCCAATTTACTTACGGGGATCGGCACTTCTATCCTCGATCCGTTAGCCGATTGGTTTGGGAATAATCGCAGCACCAACATGTTTGGCATCCTCCTGGATCCTATTGATGATCATGTCATGCTTCCGGCCTCTGATGTGTTTAAGCAGGTAACCGGGTTTGCCGATGTGTTTGATAACAATCTGGTAGCGCCGACCGAGCAAGCACTTGCTGAACGATCACAGATCCGCCAGCAAATCCAGGAAACCCAGGCCCGTCTGGGGTTGCGTGTGTAGGTCTGGTATGTCTAGCAACTCTGCTGAAACGGGCGTGCCTGTCCCCACCGAGAGATTCAAACGGGTTCTGGCTTTTGCGTCTGACGAGGCTGATGGGCTGGGCCATGGTTTTGTGACCTGCCAGCACATTCTTTATGCACTCTCGCGGGAGAGCCGGGGATTGGCTCACGCCGCGCTGGAATCGCTCTCACTGACCCCTGAACGGCTTCACAGCCTGCTTGCCGATTCGGGGGCATATCATGACCGGGTGTCTGCGGGAGGGGTCGATCTGGCAGACGAAGTCCAAATGGCCATCGAGACAGCAGTAGCCATTGCCCGTAAAAGCGGCCATCGCCTGCTCGATACAGAACATCTGCTGGCTGCCCTTATCGCAAACCATACTTCAGCGGACGAGATGCTCAACGCGCTGGGTGTTAAAGCAGACCAGGTACAAGAGGCCCTGGAAAGACTCCATGATCTTTCTCCCCCAGTTGAAATTCGAGAGGAAGCCGTTCATGCGTATCGATTCACCCTGGAAAGTGCCTGGGTATTGAGCATGGCTGCCGACTGCGCCCGCCAAAAAGGGGTGACGGTAGTGTCGAGTTCCCACCTGTTTTCTGGACTGCTCAGGCAGTATGCGGCGCTGCGGGATTCACTGTTTGACCGGTTTGGGGTAACAAAGGAACATATCCTGGCGCGGCTTCCAGAGTCAGGCAGTATCCTATCTGGCAACCAGCGTGTGACCCTCAGTCGGGATGTTCAGACAATACTGGGCTATGCAATAGGTGAAGCCTGGAACAGGGGGCATCAGGCAGTGACGCCGGCGCATCTATCGCTGGCCTATGTGGAGCATCGCCACGAAGGCCTGGATTTGCTTGCCGATTTGGGTGTGAGTCAGGCTGAATTCAGGGATGTTGTGGAGCGGCTTCTTTCGCCCCCTATAACACCTGGGTAGTGCTCTTACAAGGCCTGAGTCTCACATCGAAAAACTAGAGCAGGCTTACGTCGATTTTGGCCTCATAGTCCACGGCCAGGTCGATCCGGTAAACCGGGCCTGATTCAACTCGTTCATAGGCAGTTGCTTTCCCGTTACAGATAATGGATCTTGGCTCGGTGGGTAGCTTTAACCAGATAGACCCACTTGCCCGTCTGCCGATTTCAATCGTCAGAGATATCTGCTGATCGGTGTGCTGCCAGTCTGTAACCTCTCCGCCCAGGCTGATATGGAGGTTGCTCCCCACAAATTGGGGGTGCTTCTCAAGCGGGCGAATTCCAAGCAGGGCAATGCCATGCTGGTCGGTGACTTCCGGTGCAATGGTATCTCCATAGATAATCTTGACGGTCCCGCGCCAGAAATCATGAACCAGCAAAGGAACACCGGCGGGAAGCCCGGCTTCCTGCCGGGTGATACTGAGTTGAGCTGCATGGTCTTTAAGGTTGATTAGACCAACAACGATATGCGGCCCCGCAGCCCCATGATAGCGTTTGATCAGTCTGCCAGGCGTTGTTGATGAAAAGAGGTCGCTGATGACCACATCCCCGGGGATGATGGGCAGCAGGGTTGTCGCCCAGCCCAGACGTTGCCCGGATGTCGTGGAAAGATCATCGCTCAACACGATGTGACTGTCTAATAATCCGGCGACGGAAACCAGTGTTTGTACCTCAACGGCGGTCTGCCGTTGCCCTTCCCGAACAAGCACATTATCAGCATCAATCCACCACCAGCGCCGGTTTGTCCAATGCCGGTTGATGGATTCAGTGATGCTGTTTCGTGTGGAGGGCAAGGTGTAGTCATTCCTAAATCCTGGTGAGATGCCAAATAGCTCAGGATACCAGTAGGGCGCAATATCTGCACTCACGCGCATGATATCTGCGATCCCTACTGCCGGGCCTAAAGGGCATCCGCAGCCGAGGATAACGGTTGAATCCCCTGCGAGTTCACGGATGAGGGATAGCCCATCACGCAGCGCTTGCGCGCGTGTTCGTGTGGGATCATGGCGGATTCCTGGCAGAGCGCCAGTATAGAGAAAGTCCAGTTTCAGGTAATGAATACCCCATTGTTCGACAATGGTTTCGATTGTTTTCTGGATGAAGTCTTTTGTTGCCGGATGGGTTGTATCCAGGCCTTTAAGCCAGCGTTTGGCCAATCGCCCCCCATGGACAACGCGTCCACGTTTGTCACGCAGAACCGCCTCAGGATATTCGTTATAGATAGTTGACCCCGGATCAACTGTGAATGGGCTGAGCCATAGACCAGGTTCAAAACCTTCAGAACGGACAGCGTTGGCCCATCCCGGGACGCCTTCTGGCATCTGCGAGTTGTGTTGAAGCCAATCGCCCCAGGCCGGTTGATAGCCGTCATCAAGCTGGATCACTTCAATGGGTAGTCGATCCCGGAGATCCCGCAAGATGTGCTGGTTACGGGCCATGTCGGCAGAGGTGACTCTGTCAAAAAACTGGTACCAGCTCGACCAGCCGGATAGGGGTGGCGTTGCCGTTGGACGAGGAGGAGTCAGGCGAGCCACGGCTTCTGCGTAGGGGCCAAGCGGGTCGTGGTTTGGCAGTTTAACGTTGTAAATAACTGCCCATTCACTCCACTGTTTCTCCCCGGACACCATTGGAATGCCGTCCAGTGTATTCTCCAGAGTAAGCGTCCTGGAGCGGGGGTTGCCATTCATATAGACCTGGCCAAACTGGTTTTCCACGCCAACAAAGCCTGCAATCAGGGCGTATTCCTCCCGATCGATCAGGGCGCCAACCCATTCGCTGACATACTGTCCTGGCTTACGGGGTCGTGGCGTTGTTGGATTGTAGGCCTGTGGCCCGGTCAGGAAACCCAGCCGTGATTGCGGTTGACGATGGCTGTGCGGGACGAATCCGGTAAAGCTCCATGAATGGAAGCCATTTACCCACCCGTCCAGCGGCTTTTCAGCCGAGTCAATCAACGTACCTTCCAGCAGGGTGATCTTCTGGGTAAATATCTGCTCAACACCATGGTTTAACAGCCCAACACGCATTCCTATGTAAGGTTGATTATCATACACGATGATTTCGAGCAGCATGCCCAGGTCATACAGACTGTCTGAATACCGAACAGACATTTTTGTGCCTGTGCCATTGACATCCTTGATCAAGGTCTGCCAGACATCAGATACCCGCTCTCCAGAAATGGCTTCTGTTCGCTGTGCAAACAGGTTGAATTCAGCCCTGCATTGTCCCTTAATCGAGATATGCCCAAGCTGCAGTGAGATGACCCCGTTATCAGGGTTGATCATTATTCGTTTGTCGCCTTGGAAAAGCGTTTTATCTGCCATGATTGCCCGTCTTATGTGCCTCGGTGGCTTTCCAGCGATGGTGCCCTCGGTTGAATTATGAATGTGCCAGGTATAAAGAGTAAGCCTCAGTAGTCCAGGGCATGTAGGGCTTGATGATATCTAATATTGCCAGTGCGTACTGGCGGATTTCCCATTGGGCTTCTGCAGCGGTTCTCAGTCTCAGAAAATTCAGCAGATTCCAGGCATCTACTTTGCAGACCGCAATATAGTAACTGCACCAGGCCGGCAGAAACAGGCGGGCCTGCTCTTTTGCCACGCCGGAATCAAGCGCGTCCTGATAGAGCTTATATCCGCTCTGGATGCAATCCATCATCTGTTGAGTGAGTTCCTGGCTTTTCTGAGGGGGCAGGGTTCCTGCGCTGCCCTGTTTGTTGGCTTCGCTCTGCTTGCGCCACTCGTGAGGGATATAGAAATCGTTCTCCTCAAATGGCGTATATCGACCGGACTGGAAATTGTAGTGCCAGGTTCGATGCCGAACCCACTGCCACCAGACAACGACGGGCGCTCTCACTCTGAATCGGAACTCTACCTGCTCGAAGGGTGTTGTGTGCTGGTGTCTGAGCAGATAAAACAGCAGCTTTTTGTCGCTTTCTTCCCCTTTGCTATGTCCAAGGAATGACACCCTGGCAGCGTTGACAATGGCGGTGTCAGCAGCAATGCCAGTACTGGGATGCGGCAGCATATCTTGAAGCTCTACCCAGGACCTGCTGTCGCCGAGGACGTTGAGCCTGACCGCAAGGTTGTTTGGATCGGGCAGGCGGGGACCGTTGTCGCTGTCAGGATTGGTCATAAAATCCTCTCAGGGCCTTGATGGCTTATTTGCAGTTCATAGTATAGCTTGGAGCCCCTGGCTTGTCAGGAAAAGAGGCCGCCGGGTTATCAGCGACCTCCTTTTTTGCTTATCTGTAACGACCAGGCAGGCGGCTTGCTGTCCGTCAGGATTGGTATAGAAAGTCAGTCAGCCGCAAACTCGATTATCTGGCGAGCACCTGTACGGCATGCTCCATCCCGAGATCAACTGCCGCGTAGTTCATTCCCAGCATATCGGTGTGGTGCGCTGGTATATGATCCGCCAACGCCTGTTTGAGGTCTTCTGGCCTAATAATATGATTTGCTGCCAGCATGGCTCCCAGCATAATGAGGTTTGCGACACGCAGCGATCCCAGTTCATCGGCCAGGCTGGTAGCAGGGATATTCAATGTCGTGATGTCGGTTCGATTAGAGGACTGTACGATCATTGACGAGTTAACGATCAACAGTCCCCCCGTTTTTATCAGCGGGTCATATTTCTCAAACGATGGATTGTTGAATACCAGCGCAGTTTTAGGATTCCTGACCAAAGGGGATCCTATTGGTTTATCGCTGAGCACGACAAAACAGTGGGCGGTTCCGCCGCGCATTTCAGGCCCATATGATGGGATCCAGGTAGTCTCAAGGCCCGTATCCATACCTGCGTAAGCCAGCAACTGTCCGGCAAACATCACGCCCTGCCCGCCAAATCCTGAAAACAGAAATGACTCGATCATCGGTAAATATCCTTTATAGTGATTTGACGGCTTCTATGACTTTATAGTCGCCCAGAGGATAATAAGGAACCATATTTTCCTCAACCCATTCCAGGGCTTTGTCGGCTGGAATGCCCCAGTTTGTTGGGCAGCTTGACAGCAATTCCACCATACTGAATCCCAGCCCGTTTATCTGTGCTTTGAGAGCCGTGACAATGGCCTTTTTTGCCTTTCGGATATTGTTTACATCATGCAGTGAACGCCGAACAATATAAGCTGAACCTGGCAAGGTGGCCAGTACTTCACTCATCCGGATGGGAAGTCCTGCGATTTTTGCGTCCCGGCCCATCGGAGAGGATTTTGTCTTCTGCCCGAGCAGGGTGGTTGGCGCCATCTGCCCACCGGTCATGCCGTAAATGGCATTGTTAATGAACAGGGTAGTAATACATTCGCCACGCGCAGCAGCGTGGATAATCTCTGCTGTGCCAATTGCTGCCAAGTCGCCATCTCCCTGATAAGTCACCACAACCCGGCTGGGGTCGATTCGCTTAATCCCGGTAGCCATGGCCGGCGCCCGTCCGTGCGCGGCCTCACACCCATCGGTATTGAAGTAGGCGTATGCAAATACAGAGCAGCCGACTGGTGCAACGAGGATGGTTTTTTCTCTGACACCCAGTTCATCAATTGCTTCTGCCAACAGGCGATGCGCGACGCCATGGGTACAGCCCGGACAGTAATGTGTATGCACATCTACCAGTGCTTTTGGGCGTTCATATACAAGCTGCATTCCCTCTGGCGGAATTATGCTCGTTGTGCTTTCCATTCTCATCCTCTCTTCACTTACGCTGCTTTATGAGCGGTTGTTTTGGTGTAAGCTTCTTTAATGGCGTTATAAATCTCGTCGGGCATTGGGACAACCCCGCCCATACGCCCAAAGAAGCTGACTGGTACCTGCCCGCCAACTGCCAGCCGGACATCATCAAGCATCTGGCCAGCATTCATTTCAACAACAAGAACGCTGTCCACATAATCGGCCAATTCCGAAATCCGGTCATCGGGGAATGGATAAAGAGTTTGTGGCCGTAACAGCCCGACTTTCATTCCCTCTTCACGGGCTTCTTCGACAGCGGTCAGGGCAATACGTCCTGCTGTTCCATAGCCTACAACCAGCAGGTCGATATCTTCTGTGTAAATCTCATCCCAGCGTTGCTCATTGGCGCGGATCACTTTGAGCTTGTTCTGGATCATTTTATTGTAGTTTTCCATCTCCTCAGCAACGAGAAAGATTGAGCTGATAATGTTGGGGGGACGATCTCCTGCGCCGGTTAGTGCCCAGTCCGGTCGTTTCTCCATAAGCGGGCGCATGGGCGGGAGTTCTGCTGGTTCCATCATCTGCCCGATCTGGCCATCAGCAGCCAGAAGCACCATGTGACGGTACTTCTCCGCCAGTTCAAAGGCCAGAATGGTGAAATCAATGGCTTCTTGAACAGAGGACGGAGCCAGGACAATCGGGTGAAAATCACCATGACCGGCGGAGCGAGTTACTTGGAAGTAGTCCCCCTGTGAGGGCAATATGTTCCCCAGGCCAGGGCCGCCGCGCATAATATCCACGATCACCACCGGTAGCTCAGACCCCGCAATATAGGATAGCCCCTCCTGCATCAGGCTGATCCCAGGGCTCGAGGAGGAGGTCATTACCCGTGCTCCGGCACAGGCAGCCCCATAGACCATATTAATTGCAGCTACTTCACTCTCAGCCTGCAAGAACACCCGGTTCAGTTCTACCAGTCTTTTGGACAGGTATTCAAGAAGCTCAGTTTGCGGGGTGATGGGATACCCAAAATAGGCTTCCAATCCAGCTCGGACCGCAGCTTCAGCAATTGCGTTGTTTCCCTTCAGCATTTCCTTGGCCATAAATATGTCTCCTGGTTAAGCAGCGGTTTTACTGCGTCTCTGTGCTGGGACTTCCCGAAAGACAGTAATGCATACATCCGGGCAGATCACTGCGCACACGGCACAGCCCGTACACTGTCCATCAGGATCTACAAGTACGGCTGGATGGTATCCTTTTTCGTTAAGCAGGTTCTCTTCCATGGTAATAACATGCTGGGGGCATACCGTTGGGCATAGCCCACAGCCTTTGCAGCAATCCTGGTCGATAATAATTGTTCCTTTTGCCATAAATAAATCTTCTCCAAACTATATGTTCTTGGAACAGATCGATTATTTGTGTGGGTTTCAGGCAGATTTCTGAAACCAGCAGGCAAGGTGAGCAAAATGATCCCGTGGCCTGATGTTCTCTCTATCGTAGTGCGCACTTTGCATGCGTGGCAGTGTAAAAACTCCACACACATGGTGCCAGTTGTCATAGCTTTCTTGTGATCTTCCTGATAGCAAATGGTTACGGCCTCCACCTCTGTAGCCTCGCCCTTACAATGCATCAGGACCAGCAGGTGACCCCGTAATCAGCCACAAAATGACAGTAATCTGGCGTAAAAATCTTGTTGCGGGTGTCAGATGAGCATGGTATACTATTTATGCCTGTAGCATCTCCGATAGTGGTTTCTTCGAAACGTGGGCCTCCCCACGTTTCGTTTTTGAAATGTTCCTATCGAGTATGAAGCGCGGGATAATATGTAAAACCGGAGAATATCGGTAATGGCCAAGAGTGAACTTTTACTCGCATTTAATGAAATAGCTGAACTGCGCAAGCTGCCCCGCGACACAATTATCGAGGCGCTCAAGGCGGCCCTGGTAACGGCCTATCGTCGATATGCGGGCGTCAGCCAGGCTCAGCTTGTAGAAGCGCGCGTCGATGAACGCACGGGGAAACCAAGCGTTTGGGTCGAGAAAGAGGTTGTGGAGACCGTTCAGAGTGAGTTAACTGAGGTCTTGCTTTCTGTCGCACGCGAATATGATCCAGATGTCCAGTTGGGCGACATCATATTGGTTGAAGATACACCAGACGATTTTGGGCGGATTGCTGCTCAAACCGCAAAACAGGTGATCCTTCAGCGCATGCGCGAGGCTGAGCGTGAAGCGCAGTATCTGGAATATCAGGACCGGGTTGGCGATCTGGTGACCGGCACCGTTCAGAGCGAATCGGGAGAGCGTGTTACCATTGGCCTTGGACGGACTGAAGCAATCCTGCCCCGCAGCCAGCAGATGCCCGGTGAACGTTATCGGATGCATGATAAAGTACGCGCCTATGTGATGGAAGTGAATAAAGCCAGCCGGGGCCCACAGATTATTGTCAGTCGCACGCATCGCAATATGCTGCGCCGTTTGCTGGAGCTGGAAGTCCCGGAAATTTATAATGGCACGGTTGAGATTAAGAGTATTGCGCGTGAGCCGGGGGCTCGTTCCAAGGTTGCAGTGACCGCTTTACAGCCCGGCGCGGACCCGGTAGGGGCATGCGTCGGGATGCGTGGTATGCGTATTCAGAGCATTGTGAAGGAACTTAATGGGGAGAAAATCGATGTTATTGAATGGAGCCCTGAACCGTCGGTTTTCATCTCTAAGGCGTTAAGCCCGGCTCGGGTTACGTATGTTTTTCTGGACGACGATCCGATTGGGGGGCGGACGGCCACTGTGGTGGTTTCGGACGACCAGCTATCGCTGGCGATCGGGCGTGAGGGACAGAATGCGCGGTTGGCTGCCAAGCTGACCGGGTGGCGAATTGATATTAAGAGTGTGAGCGAGGCATCCAGCGATGCCTACATAAAACTCACTGATGACCCGCAGCATGCCGAATTTGTGGCTGAATATAGCGAGATGTTTGAGGATGTTGTCAACATTCTGCAAAAGAAAGCGGATAGCCGCCCGATTATGCCTGAGGAATATCTGCTACTTGCTGATTTTGTTAAGAAGGGCGAGGGCTATTTGCACGATCTTCTTGAAGCCGATCGGGTTGATTTGCGCGCTCGGATGAAAGAAGTCCGCGAGCAGGTGCCTGCTCAGGCATACGAACACCCACTGGATGATACCGATCTGCCGCTGCGGGTCTACAACCTGCTTGTTGAAGGTGGGTATACCACAGTTGGTCGATTGATGGAACAATACTATGTTGATCCCGATCGCCTTCTGGAAATTTCAGGCTTTGGGCCAGCGGCCCTGGATCACGTGCGTGAACTGGTTGAATCCGTGGATTATCAGGAGCCGACAGTTGAGGAGATCGAGCTTGAGACGGCTCTCGAAGAACTCCAAACTGAAGACGATCGCGGTCCAGAGATCACCCTTACTGCTGAAGAGATGGCCGCAATAGATGAGGACTGGGATGACGACAGCGATGAAGCCCGGGCCCGTCGTGCACAGCTTGTCGCGCAGATGATGGCGGAGAAGGAAGTGGTTTCTCCACCATCAGAAGTGATAGAGGCAGAAGAGGGCGTTGAAGCCGCTGCGCCTTCACCTGACGGGGCAGAGACTCCCCATACTTCCCATCCCGAGATGGTCGATATTGATGAAGACGATCTCATTGAGTACGAAGATATGACCGACGAGGAACGAGAAGAGGTCCAGCGAAAGCGGGCCAAACAGCGGCGCCGGCAACTTGTCTATGATGAGGAGGTCGGTCGGGTTGTCTCCAAGCGGCGGCGTAAAAGCAGCCGCCGTCGCCAGGAGTGGTTGGAAGAGGACGAAAACACCTGGGAATAAGTCGGATTGCCCAGTTGAGCGAACACGCAAGGGGCTTATTCAGTTCCTTGCCTGAGCTAACTCAAACTGAAGCTGGGCGTGTCGGATGAGAAGTGGTTAACAGGTTCTATTATCAGTCATAATGAGTGGCAGACGAAAGCATATTCCACAACGAACCTGTGTGGTGTGTAAGCAGGTGGCCTCAAAAAGGACACTGACAAGGCTGGTGCGTCAGCCAGACGGTCGGATACAGATCGATCCGGGTGGCAAAATGCCAGGTCGGGGCGCCTATATCTGCCAGAACCCGGACTGCTGGCGTACAGCCGCTGCAGGTAATGTTCTTGAACGAGCACTGGGGACCGTTTTAACACAAGAGGAACGCGCCATGATTGCGAGTCGTGGTACACACTTGGCACCTGGTGCTGAGACATAATGACAGGCCAGACAGTGTAAGGGGGAGGTGCTCCCGGATGGCCCCGGGTTGTTGATGGCGCGCACTCCCCTGTAATTAACCGCTATGATATGGGGAGGTACTTATGCCTGATACAACCGGTGGTAAAAACCTTGAGATTCCGGATTTCTTGACAGTTCGTGAACTGGCAGAATTGATGGTTGATGCCAGTCCAATTGATGTCATAAAAGAATTGATGCGCAATGGCATAATGGCTGCCATCAACCAGCAAATTGATTATGAGACCGCCGCTATTGTAGCTGCCGAAATGGGGTATGAGCCCTCTCCTGCTGCCAGGGAAGTGGAGGAGGTGGTCACACCGGAAGAGGCACAGGCGTGGCGGCGTTTTCACAGCAGCGAAAGCCCCGAGTTACTTGTTGATCGCCCCCCGGTAGTTGCTGTCCTGGGCCATGTGGATCATGGTAAAACCAGTTTGTTGGACAAAATCCGCGAGACAAATGTCCAGAGCGGGGAAGCTGGCGGAATTACCCAGCATATTGGTGCTTACCAGGTTGTGCATGAGGGGCGGACGATTACCTTCCTGGATACCCCCGGACACCAGGCCTTCACGGCCATGCGCGCACGCGGCGCTCAAGGCGCCGACATTGCCATACTGGTTGTTGCTGCTGATGATGGTGTGATGCCGCAAACGCGTGAAGCCATCAATCATGCGCGCGCAGCAGGGGTCCCGATCCTGGTAGCCCTCAATAAGACAGACCGAACTCAGGCACGCCCGGAACAGGTCAAGCAGCAGCTGGCTGATCTCGATCTTGTATCTGATGAATGGGACGGAGATACGATCATTGTCCCGGTATCTGCCATAACCGGGGTTGGTCTTGAAGATCTACTTGAGGCTATTATCCTGATGGCAGATGACATGTTTATCAAAGCCAACCCACAGGGGCATGTTGGCGGGACGGTCCTGGAAGGGGAACTCGACCGCAGCCGTGGCGCGATGGCTACTCTGCTCATCCAGAATGGCACCCTGCGCCAGGGGGACACGATCCTCGCCGGAACCAGCTATGGGCGAATCAAGGCGATGTTCAATGAACATGGTAAGCCAATCAAAGAAGCGGCACCATCCATGCCTGTCCAGGTGATGGGGCTAAATGAAGTGCCCGAGGCGGGCACCTTATTTGAGATTGTCGAAAATGAGAAAACGGCGCGTGGGTTGGTCGAGGAACGGCTGGAGAGCATGGTGGTCGCTCGACCCAGGTCAGCGCCGATGACACTGGAAGACCTATACGCGCGTTTCCAGGCAGGTGAGGCTAAAGAACTCAACCTGATTGTCAAGGCGGATGTTCAGGGCTCACTTGAGCCAATTGTGACTTCACTCGAGGAGTTGAGCATACCGGAGAAAGGGAAGGAGTTGACAGTCAACATCCTTCATACGGATATTGGCAATATAAACGAGTCGGATGTCATGCTTGCATCGGCTTCTGATGCGATTGTCGTTGGCTTTCAGGTAGATATCGACACGGCTGCTCAACGCCGCGCCGATAGTGAAGGAATAGATATCCGGCTGTATGACATCATCTATCATCTGATCGATGATGTGGAGCAGGCCCTTGAAGGACTGTTGGAGCCGGTATATGAAGATAAGGTGATTGGCAGAGCGGAGGTCAGGCAGGTATTCCATATCCCGAAGCTGGGCCCAATTGCGGGAAGTTACATGCAGGAAGGTGAAGCCCGGCGAGATGCCAGCGCACGTGTTATTCGGGACGGTGAAATCATCCATTCTGGGAAAGTAACCTCGCTGAAGCGTTTTCAGGAAGATGTTCGTGAGGTGCGGGCCGGGTTTGAATTTGGCGTAAATGTTTCCGGGTTCACCGATTTTATCGACGGGGACATCATAGAATTCACAAAGAGCGAGCGTGTTCGGTAATAAACTGCATGGCGGCAGCTTATTGTGTATTTTATGAAGCAAGACCTTCTGGCGAGTACTGATATATTCTAAAAAACGCCGGAATTTGTACACAGGCTGTTTGAGAGGGTGATATGCCATCAAAAAAACAAGAGCGTGTTGCTGAGCTGATCCAGCAGCTCCTGAGCGAGATTATCCTGTTTGAAACCGCTGACCCAAGACTGGCAGCAGCCAATATCCTCGATGTGGAAATTGATCGGGAGTTAATGGTTGCGACGGTCTACATCTACGCCTACGAAGCGGATCCGCAGACCAGGGAGGAAGTGCTTGCAGGATTTGAGTCTGCGAAGGGCTTCCTCCGGCGCGAGGTTGGGGGGCAGCTCAGATTACGGCACGTTCCTGAACTACGGTTTAAGTGGGATGATACCCATGAGAAGGCGGCTACCATTGATCAGCTGCTTGACTCGCTGGATATCCCTTCTGAGGATGAGGACCCACAAGATCATGAATCAGATTGATGATGCAGTTAAGGCTATCAAAAGCGCACAACGCATTTTATTGGCCACTCATGTGGTTCCAGATCCGGATGCCATAGGCTCAACCGCCGCACTGGGATTGGTGCTAAAAGAGCATGGCAAATCATTTGTGATTGTCTGCGACGATCCTGTTCCTTCCGATTTGCGGTTTGTGCCTGGTTCAGATTTGTTTGAGCGATCGGTTCCGGACGGGTTTTCTCCTGATCTTTTTATTGGCTTGGATGCCAGTGATAGGGAGAGACTTGGTAAAATATCTATGCCTTATCTGAATGACAGTGCTTTGTTAACCATCAACATCGATCACCATATCACCAATCTGAATTACGCCTCAATAAACCTGGTTGATCCAGGTGCGGCGGCAACTTCAGAACTGCTTATCAGGTTGATTGATGCACTGGGCATTGCTGTTTCTCCCGATATTGCAATCGCGTTAATGGCTGCCCTGGTGGGAGATACCCGGGCCTTTTCAACCAATAGCGTGACATCGAAAACGCTGGCGGTTGCCGCCAGGCTGGTTGAATCTGGCGCTGATGTTGCCGAGATTATCAATTCAGTTCTTTATCGGCGCACAGTGGATCAGCTTCGCCTGTGGGCGTTGGCATTGAACACCCTGCAGATTGAAGATGGTGTTATCTGGACTGTTGTCAGCCATGAATCTCGTAAAGCCCTTGGCCTTCACCAGAAAGGTGTCAATGGGATATCAAATCTGCTGCTAAGCGCGGAAGAAGCCGCAGTATCCGCCACGTTTTTTGAGGATCATGAAGGTCGGGTTGAGATCAGCTTTCGTTCCCGCCCGGGCTACAATGTGGCTGAGGTCGCATTATCCCTTGGGGGAGGGGGACATGCTCTGGCTGCTGGCTGCACGATTGATGGCCCAATAGATGCTGCTGTAGGGCGGGTGATTGGTTTGCTCAAGAAGGTGGAGAGACAACCACCAGGGGTGGAGTGACAATTGCCGTTTGGCTTGTTCAATATCCACAAACCGGCAGGCCCAACCTCCCACCAGATTGTTGCAGGCGTTAGGCAAGGACTTGAAATCCGGCGGGTAGGACATGCTGGCACACTCGATCCGCTGGCTGAAGGTGTGCTGGTTGTTGCTGTTGGACAGGCCACCCGGCTGACCGAATATCTCCTGTCATCTGATAAAGAATATATAGCAGAAGTGACTCTGGGTATTCAGACCGACTCCTATGATGCAGAGGGTGTCGTTTTGAGCCGTCAACCTGTTCCTGCTGGGCTTGATCATCAATCCGTTGATGTTGCCCTGGACCAGTTCCGGGGTGAAATATCCCAGGTGCCGCCGGTATACTCATCCATAAAGATCAGGGGGAAGACTGCCCATAGCAGGGCCCGGTCAGGAGAGCATATAATACTTCAGCCGCGCCCGGCAACAATCTACCTGCTTGAACTGCTTGCCGTGGATCTGCCGATCATCAGGCTGCGGATTGAGTGCTCGTCAGGCACCTACATTCGCAGCATAGCCAATGACCTGGGGAAGGCCCTTGGTTGTGGTGGTATGCTTACCGGCCTGATACGGGCTGCCAGTGGGCAGTTCCGATTAGAAGATTCGATCCCCTGGCACGTCCTGGTCGACAGCTTTGAGAGAAATATGTGGCAGGGGCATTTAATATCGGCGAGGCGTGTGTTCTCGGACTGGCCTGCGGTGGAGTTGGACGAAGCATCTGTAATGGCAATCGCCAATGGGATGCCAATCTCGCGCAGCGATGTGCAGGACAGGCTTGGGTGTGCTTACACCTCGGATGGAAGCATGGTTGCTATCCTGCAGGGAAAGCTGGAATCCGGGTTATGGTACCCGGTTAAAGTATTTAAGCACAATATTGACTGATACTGGGCTGAAAGACCTATGCGACATGTTTCTTCAATAGCTGAGGCCAGGTTAGATAAGCGCTCAGTTGTGACAGTTGGGGTATTTGATGGTGTTCACCGGGGACACCAGCATTTGATCTCGGGTCTGCTGAATCATGCCAGGGCAGAAGGCCTTGTACCGGTTGTCCTAACATTTTACCCCTATCCGACAATGGTCCTGAGCGGGTTCAACCCGGGTTATTACCTGACGCTGCCGGAAAAGAAGGCGGTGCTGTTAAGACAACTGGGTGTTGAACTGCTCATTACCCACCCGTTTGATACAAAAATCCGGCAGATAAGAGCGGTTGATTTTGTCGATCAATTAATCCAACACCTGAAATTGGGAGCTCTCTGGGTTGGTGAGGATTTTGCGCTGGGTTACAATCGCGAAGGCAATGTCTCATTTTTACGCGAACAGGGCCTTAAGAAAGGTTTTGACCTCAAAGTTGTTGACTTGATGGATGCAGGCAATGAACGAATCTCCAGTTCTCGTATCCGTGTTGCACTTGAGAACGGCGTGGTTGCTGAGGCTGCCCGGCTGTTGGGGCGTTTCCATGAAGTGGAAGGACAGGTAATCCAGGGGCAGCAACGTGGACGTATCATTGGCTTCCCCACTGCAAATATCGATGTGCCTGTTGAGTTAGCACTGCCGTCAAAGGGTGTCTATGCGGCATATGTGAAGGTGAATGGTGTTTCGTATCAGGCAGTTGCCAATATCGGTGTCAGGCCCACGTTTGATGGGGAGACCGGTGGAGTAACAGTTGAGGCACACATCCTGGACTTTTCCGGCAATATCTATGGAGAAATGCTGCCAATTTGCTTTGTCACTCGCCTGCGGGAAGAGCGCAAATTTGATGACATAGCTTCCCTTGTCAGGCAGATTGGGACTGATATTTCACATGCCCGGCAGGTACTTGCGGAGCATGATTCCATAGAGGGGTAAAAGGGCAAATTCACGGCTGCCCCAGATCGTTTTTCCTCCAGCCCTCCCGTTTTGGCAGGCCAACCAGCAGCCCGGCTCCGCAGCCAGATAGCAATGTCCAGCCCAAGGTGTTGGGCAGCTAACCCAATGGTCAGTGGAATTGTCGACCCGAATAAGCCAGCGATATTGCTTACAAGCAAGCACGGCGCCACTTCTATGAGGCAGCTCACTGTAGAGCCGTCCTTTAAGGATAGCGTACCATCCCGCATTGAGGAGCCCAAGCATTTCCAGCAGAATGAACTTCATACCGGCCGAGGGCATCAGCAAATATGACCATGCGGCGGGTCTTCCAGATCTTTGAAGGCATCGATATCCTCACCATTCAACACGATGGAGGAGGGTATCAGCGGATTGT
>JAFGNO010000112.1 GCA_016926985.1 Anaerolineae bacterium | reverse complement strand
GTATCCCGGCTTCGCGAAGCTGGCTTGGGAAAGTAGCCGACCATGCCAAACGCGCCGGTATTCCCGATCCGGGTCGCCATCCGGGGGGGCGGCGACCTGGGCAGCGGGGTTGCCTTCCGACTGGTAAAATGTGGTTTCCCTGTCCTGATTACCGAACTGGAGAAGCCGCTCCTTGTGCGCAGGGCTGTGGCATACGGGTCGGCAGCGGTTGAGGAGAACATCGAGATCGATGGGATTTCGGCCATCAGGGTTAATTCTCTTGATGAGGCGCTGGATGCCCAGACAGCCGGGCAAATCCCGGTGATGGTCGACCCCGAAGGTTCCAGTTTCCCGGTCTACAATCCATTTGTCCTGGTGGACGCCCGAATGCGGAAAAAGGCACCCGAAAGATCGGCGGGTGAAGCACCCCTGTCAATCGGCTTGGGGCCCGGCTTTGTGGCCCCGGATTATTGTACAGCAGTGATTGAGACGAACCGGGGACACAATCTGGGACGGGTGATCTGGCAGGGTTCCGCCGAACCCAACACCGGCGTGCCCGGCACAGTGCTGGGGCAGTCGTCCTCCCGAGTGCTGCGCGCCCCGGTTGACGGTCCTCTTACGGAGATTGTCCGGATCGGCGATCGGGTGGAGAAAGGCCAGCCGGTTGCCCGCGTTGGCAGGGAAGACGTTCTTGCCCCATTTGATGGCGTGCTCAGAGGGTTGGTTCACGATGGTTTAACCGTCAAAGCAGGTATGAAGATCGGCGATGTCGATCCCCGTGCAAACCGGGACTACTGTTTTACCATCTCTGAAAAGGCGCTGGCCATAGGTGGCGGTGTGCTGGAGGCAGTTTTATCCTCCCCGGCAGTGCGTGATCAGATCGCGCACCTGGCATGAGGCTGGCTCAGGCATTTACCATCACGCCCGGTGATGTGGTCTCCTTCGTTGGGGCGGGCGGTAAAACCTCAACAATGTTCAGGCTGGCGGATGAACTTGTGGACTCAGGTCTGAGTGTCATCACCACAACCACGACCCGCATTGCCCAGGATGAACTGCCTCTCTCCCATATTTGCCGGGAAGACTACCCAACCGGGGTTGGAAAGCAGCCCCATACCTTTATCCTTGAACACCTGCTGCCTGATGGCAAAGTCAAAGGGGTTGCCCCTGACTGGATTGACCGGGTGCTTGTGCCGGGCAGGAGGGCAGACCTTATCCTGATCGAGGCCGATGGCAGCCGCCGCCTGCCCCTTAAGATTCCATTTCCTCATGAACCGGTCATACCGGTATCCACCACAAAAGCAGTGATAGCTGTGGGCCTGTCTGCCCTAAATAAGCCCTTTGATGCTAACCATGTATATGGAGCTGAAAACGCCTATAGGCTGCCCGACTTCTGCCCGGAGTCTCATACAACTCCCGATTTGATCGCAGATCTGCTGATCCACCCAGACGGGGGATTGAAAAATATCCCTGACCATGCAGATGTGATGGTCTTTCTGAATCAGGTCATGCAGAAAACATTCCCCGGTGCAGGAACCATAGCCAGGAAGGTTCTCTCTGAAACACGCATCAGCCGAGTTGTGATCGGTGCTGCGCAGGAAGCGGAGCCGGTCAGGGCAGTGCACCGGCGGATTGGCGCAGTGATCCTGGCGGCAGGAACCTCAAGCCGGATGGGAACACCAAAACTCCTGCTACCCTGGCAGGGATCGACCATGATCCGCAAGGTATGCAGCCGGGTTGTGAGCGAGGCATTTTATGAGGTAATTGTGGTGACTGGCAGCGAACACGACGCTATCAGCCAGGAGGTAGCCGATTTGCCGGTAAAGGTGGTATTCAATCCCAACTATGCAGAGGGCGAGATGATCGGGTCGCTGAAGGTCGGGCTGGATGCCTGCACGGGCAGCGATACTGTGATGGTGGTGCTGGGCGACATGCCCGCTATCCAGAAAACGGTTATCTCCGATCTGCTGGACATTTTTGCCAGCCAGCAGAAACCGGTGGTTGTGCCCGTATATCGGGGGAAAAGGGGCCATCCGGTGATCTTTGATAAATCGGTGTGGGGAGAACTCAGACAGCTTCCACCCGGTTCTGCACCCAGAGCCGTGCTTGCTGCCCACCCCGAAATGATACATCAACATCAGGTCTCAACCGATACCATACTGCACGACATTGACACTCCCAATGACTACCAGTCGGCGAATTCTCACAGCGATGTATAATGGGGATAGTCGCAAAGAAAAAAGGGGGAAACTATGGGCAAGAAAAGAAAATCCAGCCTGGCGTCGCAGATCATATTTGCAATAGGTGCCGCACTGGGAGCAATGGCTGTTGTCAAGCTGATACAGAAGCTTACCGAGCAAGAGACGGCAGAAAGACCTCAGGCAGTGTCCCAGCCTGCCCCCAGGGCTATCCGTCTGCGGCCTCAAGAGGTAACCGATCTGCAGGCCACCCCGGTGCCCATCAAGATCGGCGCCCGCCCGGCGGCATTCAGCCGGGGGAACCCGGGATCAATTATCGTTGAAACGTTGCCAAGCGCAGTTTGCTCAATTGAGGTGGTATATTCCACCGGTCATACGCCCAATTCCCTGGATACCAGCCCTGTGACGGTCGGAAAAGACGGCCAATATACCTGGACCTGGGATATTGGCACCGGTGGCACATTTGCTCAAGTCACGGTAACGGTGACAGCTGAGGGTTATGGCAGAGCCAGGGCGACTCTAAAAGTCGAGATCGGCTGATATCAAGACGCTATGAGCCGGTGTCGCGGCGAACAATAACAACAGGCACATCACAGGGTGTGATGTTCCCCCCGGATTCCTGGAAGACGCTGAGCCGGAGCGTATAGGGACCAGGGGGCAGGGAGGTGCTGTCCCAGACGCCCAGCAACCCCTCAGAAACAGCAATCATATAGGTTCCAACAACAACCCACTGATCGTTAGTCCCGGCTCCTCTCAATTCAAACTTGTAATGCGAAAAATCAAGGGCGTCTGCCTCTCCCTCTACCCGCACCTGGCCTGAGACATTCTGGCCGGGTTCGGGAACGGTGATTGTTGCCCCTGCGATTGTGCAACCTTCAGCCGGTTCCTGGGCGGTAGGCTGCACCTCAATATCCGAGGGAGGAAGGCCTATGGTTGGCGTGATGGTGGGATAAAGCAGGCGAGCAGGGGAGGCCGTTGGCGCCTGGGTGGTAAACAGTGGTGGAGTGGGTGTCAGTTCTGCCAGAGGATTGGAGAGATTTGGAGCGACAATGGTATCGATGATATAGACAATGGACGCCAGTGCTGATAAGGTCAGCAAGGTCGTGACTGCACTTCGCTGCTGTCGACGAGCAGCCTCCCGTTCCAGCATGAAACTGGCCAGATGCCCTTTGCGACGCGCTTCCACCAGCCCGCGAATGGCAAAAAAGATACCCACTGCCGCCAGAATGTAAATAAAAACAGCAATCCGAGCGATGAACTCAAGCAGCGTCGTCATAGCAGCCTACCTGGCCGTTACAGTCTTTTCAGAACCCCGCGCAAGATGGTTTTGAGGCGTGGTACAATGATCTTGCCACTGTCCAGAACCTCGTCATGGGTGGTCTGGGTGGTGGAATCCAGCGTGTCGATTGCAGTGTTTGATATTCCCGACAGCCCCAACACGCGCATACTGCCATGCCGGGCTACTGTTGCTTCGGGGACGGTAGACATGCCCACCGCGTCAGCGCCAATCATCCGCAGAAAGCGGATATCGGCTGGTGTCTCAAAACTTGGCCCGGCCAGGCAGATGTAGATGCCCTGTTGAAGGGGTATCCCTTCTTCTCCCGCCACCTCCAACGCGACCTGGCGCAGCGTCCGATCATAGACCTCACCCATATCCGGGAACCGAACACCCAGGGTGCTGTCATTTGGCCCACGCAAAGGATTGCCGCCCGTCATACCAATCAGGTTGATGTGATCGTTAATCAGCATCAGATCGCCGGGAGAAAATGACCGGTTGATGCCGCCAGCCGCGTTGGTGAGGATCGCTATCTCCACACCGAGAAGCTGCATCACCCGGATGGGCAGGGTAACCTGTGACATAGGATAACCCTCATAAGAATGGGCGCGACCACTCATCACCATGACTGGCTGGGATTCCAGCGTACCCACATACAGTTTCCCGGAATGTCCTTCCACCGTAGATAACGGCCAATGGGGAATTTC
>JAFGNO010000002.1 GCA_016926985.1 Anaerolineae bacterium | reverse complement strand
GCCCGCCGCGCACCGCCACAGCACCGATGGGCACATCCCCCAGCGCGGCGGCTTTTTTTGCTTCGTCCAAGGCCATCTTCATCCAGGCGCTGTGCTCATCCGTCATGGCGCGCCCATTATACCGTCCCTACCCATCATCAGCAATGTTGACCTGTTATAAGGATGCTGCCAATTATGATTGTCATCTCTCCCCTGTCGTGTGGTAAACTAAGCACCATACGCAGTAAGCACTATACGCAGCGAAATGCCAGGAAAAACCCGTTGCCGATGTCGCGATGCCCAGTTTTTCGTATCAACCTACTGCCTGTGCTGGTTACCTTGCTATTGGTCGGATGTAATCTCCTGCAGGCCCGGCTCCCTGAGCCTGAACTCAGTTTTGCGGATACTGGCTTGCCTGCTGATCCTGCCGATCCGCCTGCCACCGTTGCCGGGAATCCCACCCCAACTGAGTGGAATATCTACCCACCGACTGCGCTGCCGACCATTGTCACCGAATCCGGTCGTATTATTGAGGGTGGGCTATATACCATCCAGCCCGGCGATACGCTCTGGGATATTTCAATGGACCTGGGTATCCCGTTTGAAGCGCTGATCCAGGCGAATTCTGACATTGATCCCGATCTGCTCCTCCCGGAAGATACCATCATCATCCCCGGTGTGGTGGTTGAGCCGGGTCAGCCCACCGCGACTGCCGCGGTCTCTGCTGAGCCAACCGAGCCGCCGGATGCCATCGCCATCCCGCCGGATGGCGCCCGTCTTTTGCTCTACGAGCAACCTGACATCGAGGCGCCTGTCATCACGTTGCTCAACCCACAGACCCCGCTCTACCTGGTTGGGCGAAGCCCCAATTCAGCCTGGCTCCAGGTCGCCGTGCGCCCTGCCGAGATCACCGGCTGGGTGATCGCCAACCAGGTGGCTGTATTTGTTGAGCTTGTTGGTGTGCCGGTGACATCCGGCGCGGTGGCCGATATCCCGTCACCCACACCCATCATCTCCGTCTCACCCCCACCCGGCGCCACGCCTGCAGCCGGGGAGCCAACTGCCACCCCGCAGTCGTTGCCGACGCCAACGCCCACACTCCCGCCGCTTATCACTGTGACGCCGCATCCCACGCAGCCTGGCGCCGTTACAGAAGTGGATTATCCCTACATCTCCAATATAACCGAAAATGCGCGGGATATTTTCCGTGTTGGTCTGGCGAATGACAATCGTCCTGGCGTATTTTCCAAGGTGGGCGACAGCATCACCGCTAACGGCGCGTTTCTGGTGCCCATCGGGCAGGGAAACTATAACCTCCGGGAATACAGCTATCTCCAGCCGGTGGTTACTTACTACTCAGAGATCACAGCTCGCACTGCCAATTCCTTCGCCAACGACTCCCTGTCTGCCAGGGGGGGGTGGCTTGTCTGGCACACTATCCTGCCCCAGTATGCCAACCCGGATTGGTGCTACCAGGGCGAAACCCCGCTTGAATGCGAATACCGGGTGGTCAAACCTGCTGTTTCGCTGATCATGCTCGGCACCAATGACGTGCTCACCACGCCGCTGCCCACCTATGAACTGGGGATGCGCACCGTCGTCGAGACCACGCTGGAAGCCGGCGTAATCCCGGTTCTCAGCACCATCCCGCCCTTCACCATGCGGCCAAACATGGAAGGGCGCGTTGCCGAGATGAACAACCTGATCATCTCCCTCACTGAGGAATATGATATTCCCCTCTGGGATTACTGGTCAGCCTGCCAGCCGCTGCCGAACTACGGGCTGGCCGGCGACGGCGTACACCCAGGCTGGGCGGCTCCTGCCGATTTCCAGCCCGGTTATCTGGTCTGGGGCATGACCACTCGCAATCTCACCGCTTTGCAGGCGCTGGATGCCGTCTGGCGCATGGTCATCCTGCCCGTGATCAACGAAGGATAAAAAGAACCCCCCATCAGGGAGGTTGGCTGCACATTTCTGGCAGGGGAGCAGTTGGTCGTTAATCAGATATTTCCGGGTTGTTCTCCCGGATGGCGACCCGCACGATTGTCTTCTCGAGCATCTCCTCAACCCGCACCTGAAGACTGCCAATCCTGACATCATCTCCAACTTCCGGCGTCCGGTCGAGCATTGCCATCACCAGCCCGCCGATGGTTTGCACATCGTGGCCACCCCGGGCAACAGGCAGATAATCATCGAGGGTTTCCAGCAGCACAGTTCCCTGCACCAGTAAATGGCCCGGCCCGATGACAGCAATCGGCGGCTCCTCGTCTGTATCAAACTCGTCTTGCATCTCACCAAACACCTCTTCGATCAGGTCTTCCAGTGTCACCAATCCGGCTGTCCCGCCGAATTCATCCAGCACAATCGCCATGTGCAGGTGCAGCCGTTTGAAGGATGCCAGCGTGATCTCCACGCGCTGCGCTTCAGGGACATACAAAACCTGCCGCAGGATGGCGTCAATGTTCACCGGTTTCCCATCCAGCACCTGTCGCACCACGTCCTTCACGTGGATCATCCCCACGATCCGGTCGATCCGTCCCTCATAGACCGGGAAGCGGCTCTGTGTCGAACTGGTCACCAGGTTCAGCAGTGCGCTTTCGCCAATATCACGCGGGAGGGCGGTCATTCTGGGGCGTGGGGTCATCACCTGTCCCACCCGCCGCTGTCCAAGGTCAAAGATGCTTTCGACCAGCGCCCGTTCATGGTCCTCAACCAGCCCTCCCTTGTGACTTTCTTGAACCAGCAGCGCCAGTTCATCCGCCGAGTGGAGCCGACTGTTCTCCCCCGATGACCCAATCCGGAGCAGCTTGAGCAGCGCCAGGCCGATTGCGTTCAATATCAGGACAGGGATGTGAAACAACATTGAAGCCAGCCGCATTGGTGTGGCCAGACTCAGCACCACCCGCTCCGCACCCTGCAGCGCCAGCGACTTGGGTACCATCTCCCCCACCACCACATGCAGGTAGGTGATCAGCGTCAATGCAATGACAAATGCTATTGTGTGAACAATTGTGCCTTCCAACTGGAACCAGCGCTCAAGAGATGGTTCGATAATATGGGCGATAGATGGTTCGGCATACATACCCAGCCCCAGGCTCGCCAGCGTGATTCCCAGTTGCGAGGTAGCAATATAGCGGTCGGTGCGCCGGGGATCTTTCAGAATACTGCGTATCCATAGTGCAGTGCGGTTGCCCTGCGCCGATAGCTGCTCGATCCGCGACGCGCGCACGCCGATGATGGCGAACTCTGCGGCCACAAACAACCCATTCAGCAGGATCAATATGCTGATAATCAGGCCGATTAGCAGGATATTCAACCACTCACCTCCACTGCGCCAGGTCTGTTGCCGGGAAGCGTTAAGCGCACCAGCTGTGCCGTGTGGTTGGTCACCGCTTCTACCCGTAGTTCGATCCCATTCACCTCCACAATATCCTCGCCCACTGGCACCCGTCCCAGCCGGTCCAGCACCAGTCCGGCCAATGTGTTTGAGGTGTCGCGGGGCAGGTCAATGTCCAGCAGGTCGTTCAGGTAAGCGATCTGCACATCCCCGCGCACCAGAAACCTGCCTTCTCCTGTCGGCGTGATCAGCGCCCGTTCCTCGTCGAACTCATCCTGGAACTCACCGAATAACTCCTCAAGCAAGTCCTCCCTCGTGACCAATCCAAAGGTGCTTCCAAATTCATCAAAGACCAATGCCAGGTAGCTTGCTGCCTCATTCAACCGCTCCCAGACAGCAGTGGCCGGGAGTGTTTCTGGCACGAACGGAATGGGCCTCAGGATGGAAGCGATGCTGCCAGAAGGGGCCTCGCGGTATAGCTTGAACAGGTCTTTCAGGTGTACAAATCCGGTGACATGGTCGATATCACCCTCATAGATCGGTATCCGAGAATAGGCAGATTCTGCTGCCTTTCGCAGCACCTCTTCCACACTGCTCCCTGCCTCTGCCGCTACCATCTGTGTGCGCGGAATGGCAATTTCGCCGGCGGTGGTCTCCCGCCCGCGGAATACGTTACGCAGCATCTGCCCCTCATCCTCATCGATCAGCCCTCCCTGGCGGCTTTCCTTCAGCAGGATCAGGATTTCCTGGGGGGAGTGCAGGTGTGCATGTTCTCCGTGGGGCTCGGCGCCAAGCGCCTTGAGGAGCAGTGCGCCGCTTCCGTTCAGGATGGCGATCAGCGGCCTGAGCAGAAAGTCTGCTGACAGCTTCATCGGGATGGCTGTGATCAGCGCCAGCTTCTCCGGGTACTGGATGGCAATGGATTTGGGCAACAGTTCACCCAGGATCACCTGGAGCGTGGTCAGCACGATCAGCACCAGAGTCGCTGTAATTCCCGCCGCCGCTGCTTCTCCACTGGCCTCTGCAGTGCCGGGTAGAATTTGCGCAAGCAGCGGCGCGATCAGTTCTGCAATCTGTCGCTGTCCATAGATGCCCAGCACAATGCTCGACAACGTGATCCCCACCTGGCTGGCAGCAATATAGGTATCGAGCCTGCGAGTGTCCTCCAGCACCGGCAGTATCATTGCGGCAAGCCGGTTGCCGCCTTCTGCAAGCTGGATAATCCGCGTTTTGCGGGCGCTGACGCTGGAGAATTCCCCTGCTACATACAGCCCATTAGCGCCCACCAGCAGCGCCACAATTAACACTACCGTAACAATAGTCCAGAACATTGTTTTAAGACGCTTCCTCTGGCCTTCAGCCGTTGTTGATACAACTGCTGCCGGCTCATTGTAACGCTTCTTGCCGGTCAGACCTAATGGTGGACACCAGCCTGCATTCGCTTTTAGGAACATTTGGCATATTTGTGATGCACCTGCTCGTGGGATACAATGCCTGCGGGGCTTTTTCCTGTTGAGGAGGATAGGTATGGGTTCTTTGCGGGCCAAGCTGCCCAATATCGCCGTGGTTCTTGCCTGGTTGGGGGTGATCGGTACCATTCTGGGTATCGTTGGTTTTTTTATTTCCGATCTGCCTGCACTGTTTAACAAAGAGCCGCCAGGTCTGACCGAAGACCAGATTGTTGCCACGCTGGCTGCGCTTCAGGACGAACGCCTCCAGGCTCAGCTTGAGCTGACCCGAATCGCTCTTGATGATATCGGGGCAGCCAATCAGGCAACGGAAAATGCCCTGAACCAGCAGATGCAGGAATTCCAGGCTACCGTGGATGCTGTCAATACTCAGCAGCCAGCGATTGTTGCCACCCAGAATGCCGTTGTGGCTGCTACGGCCACCCAGCAGTCTATCGACAGCGCGGCTACCGCCACCCGCCAGGCTGAAATTGCGGCTGCAACTGCCACTGCCGAGTCAATTGGCGCCACTGAAACCCAGACCGTCCTGGATATCACCGCAACATCGGACTTTCTTGCGCAGATCACGCCAACGCCCACAACAACTCCGACGCCGACTCCCACCGTTATGCCTTCCCCGACTCCCATCCCGGTTACTGACCACCGTCTGTTAAATGAGGCAAGCCTGGCCAGTACAAATGATGGCCTGGTTGAGTTTGTCCTTCAGGCAGCCAGGCCTATTCCTGGCGCGCCCCCTGATGGGCTTGCTTATGTCTGGGCGCTGGATACCGATCGCGACTCACTGACCGGCCTCCAACTGCAGGACAGCGGCATTGACATGCGCATTGCGGCCACGGCGCAGGATAACGCCTGGGTGGGGACAGTGCGAACTATCCAGCCTGATGGCACGCTTAACGAGCCTTTCTTTTTCTTTGTCGAGATCAAGGTGAGCGGCACCAATATGACCTTCACGCTTGATCCGGAAGAGATCGGCCTGCCGCGGACCTTCGACTGGGTTGTGCGGGCCGAGTTTGAGAGCGAGAACTATTCCTTCATCCCGCGCGAAGACCATAATACGTTCTCTTGGTAGCCAGCAATATAACCTATCGCAGAAGAGGCGGCTGCAGGTACGCCTCTTTGCTTTTTGCGAAAAGAAATATAAGCTGTGGTAATAGGGCATATTATCTTTATCGATGGATTCTGTGGCCAGTATGCCTGCTGCAGTGGCGTATTTAAAAGCCAGTCCACTTAAGGAGGATGAGAGCGATGTCAGAAAAACAGTCGGGTATGTTTCGCAGAATTGGGCGAGCGATAACCCATTTCTTCCTGCCCCCGCCCAGTGCCTCGCGCATGCGCCAGGTGCTTCCCTATGTACTGCTGGGTGCCCTGACCCTGGTATTCCTCACTGCAGGCGCCTATGGCTGGGAATATACCAACTCGCCAGCCTTTTGTGGTGAATCCTGTCACACCATGCCGCCCGAATACTCCGCCTACCAGGTATCGCCGCATGCGCGGGTGGCTTGTGTGGACTGTCACATCGGACAGGGATTCATTGCCACACGTATCACACGCAAGGCTGGAGATGTCCGGCATGTGGTTGCCCAGCTTTTCACTACCTATGAATATCCAATCCGGGCGGGCAGGCTGCGCCCGGCGCGTGAAACCTGCGAACTATGCCATTTCCCCGGCAAGTTCTCTGACGATTCGCTGCGTACACTGGTTCACTATGGTAATGATGAATTCAATACCCGGACGGCAACCTACCTGGCCCTGCGCACCGGCGGCGGCTCTGACCGGGAAGGAGTGGGCAGGGGCATCCACTGGCATATCGAAAACGAACTGTGGTTTGTGGCAACTGATGCCCTTCAGCAGGAGATTCCCTATATCCGGGTGATCAATGCTGATGGCACGGAGACCGAATACATTGACATTGATACCGATCTGACAGCGGAAGATTATGCTGGAATGGAGCAGGTCCTGATGGACTGCATCACCTGCCATAACCGCATCTCGCACACCATCCTATCGCCTGCACAGGCGGTTGACCGGGCACTTGAACGTGGCATGCTGGATGCGGATATTCCCTATATCCGCTATTCTGCAGTGGCGACGCTGACTAATATGCGCTCATCGGATGACCCGCAGCAGGAACTCGATGACCTGATCGCTTACTACGCCCGCGAATATCCGGAGTATTATGCAGAAAACCCGGATAAATTTGATCGGGTGATGGGGGTGCTTCAGGAAATCTGGTCTGATATTGCGTTCCGGGAACAGAGAGTCGACTGGATGTCCCATCCCAATAATATCGGGCACAGCAACTGGCCCGGCTGCTTCCGCTGTCATGATGGGAAGCATATCAGCCCGGAGGGGGAGGCAGTCCGGCTGGAATGCAACCTGTGCCATTCCATCCCGGAAGTGGCCGCCCCTGGTGTCCTGGAGCCATCGTTGCCGCTGGCTACCGGCCTGCAGCCGGAATCACATTTCAGCACGCTCTGGATTGTCCAGCACCGTGACTGGTTTGATACATCCTGCCAGGCCTGCCACACGGTGGAAAACCCCGGCGGTACCGATAACACGTCCTTCTGTTCAAACTCGGCCTGCCATGGGATTGCCTGGGAATATGCCGGGTTTGACGCACCCGCACTTGCCGAACTGCTCGCGGCTACCGCGCCGCCGCCAGTGGTAGAGGAGCTGGTTGAACTACCGCTTACCTTTGATGGGCAGATCGGGGTGCTGTTTAGTCTGAAATGCATTGTCTGCCACAATGCGACAATGGCAACTGGGGGCCTGGTGCTGGATACCCTGGAAGGTGCGCTGGCAGGTGGGGAGAGTGGGCCGGTGATCGTCCCCGGAAACCCAACAAGTAGTCTCTTGATCACCATCCAGCAGGAGGGGCATTTCTCCACATTTAACGTTGCTGAACTGCAAACCGTTTCCGACTGGATCAACGCTGGCGCGCCGTAGATCATTGCCAGATTACAGTAAAAGGGCGGGCAAATCCCGCTCTTTTTATCTCTCAACCTGTGACTCTCACTCGAATTAAAGGCGGGGCCTTTTCAGACCCCGCCCTCAATGCCTGGGAATCTGCAGTTTGGTAGTGGTTGGTTACTCGCTGACCGCTGGACGGGTCATACCGCTGATGTTGCCGCCGAGCGCCTCAATGCTGTCATATAGCACCTGGATTATGTATTGCCCGTTGTGAGCAAACGCGCCGGGGTCCTTCTGTGACAACTGGTAGTTGTATGCACCCCTCAGAAGGGTTGGCGTCCAGGTCACATAACGGTTCCCATAGTTGACCTCACCAGCATCTGCCACGCCATTTTCATCAGTGTCAATGAACCAGTAGGGATATGAGTGGCTGTCGTAGATGATTGCAGCCGTATCGGCATTGTTTGCTGCATAAGCCTGAATTGCTGCATACAGCGCATCAGACATGGTCTCAACCTCGCCGCGGATTCCTTCGGTCGTGTCGCCGTCGCCATCCCAGTCGGTCGAATCCATGCGGTAAGTATCTACATCTTCGCCACCGTGGCAGCCTGTACAGCTTTCCGTGTTCACTTCAAGGGCGTGGACGTCATGGCAATCGGCGCATGCGGCTGTACCGGCGTAGTGCCCGAACTGGCCCAGGTAGTCCCTGCCATCGAACTCGTATGCGCCCTGGGCGGCGGTGCCGAACAGCGTTGCGCCCGCAGGGAAGTAGTGGATATTGCGGAAGCTGAGCCGGTCGCTGACTGCATCATTGCCCACGCCTGCGCTGGCAATGCGCGCGTCGACGCTGGCCGTTGATTCACGCCCCTGGTGGCACTGGAGGCAGAGATTGCTCTCCACGTCCTCGCCAAAGGTCGCTACCAGCCCGCTGGGGAAAGTCGTGTCCTGGAAGCCCAGGAGCGCAAAAGGCTCTTCCTCGAAGGTGTGACAGGTGGTGCACATGAAAGCGTTGGGCAGCGGCTCGGCGATGTTCACGCCGTTCTCGAAGAAGGTGACCAGTCCGGTCGCGCTGTGGCAGCGGGCGCAGTCTGCTTCAACCTCGCCATCTGCGTCCCAGTGACGGAAGGCTTCTGCCGTGCCGTCAAAGTGACCGGGATCGTTGCGGTGAAGGCCGGTCATGTCAACCGGGGTTGAAAGGGCCTCGTTCAGGCTCATGATCGAGTCATAGAGCAGGGAGATAGTGTATTTGGCGTTGTGGGCGAAGGCGCCGGGGTCCTTCAGTGCGTACTGGTAGTTATAGGCCACCTGAAGGAGGCGCGGTGACCAGCCAGAATAAGCTGCGCCCGTATCATCAAAGAAATAGGGGTAAGCGGTGCTGTCATACACAAATCCCTTGCCCAGAACCTCGGTTGAATAGGCCTGCATCGCTTCGTAAAGCTTCCCGGTAAGAGTCTCGATCTCGTAGTAAACGCCTTCACTGACATCGCCATCGCCGTCATAGTCGGCCAGTGAGCCAGCCATGCGGATATCCTGCAGCGTATCAGCGGTCACGCCGATATGGCACTCAGCGCACTCTTCGACCTGGACTTCAAGCGTGTGCGTGTTGTGGCAGTCGGCGCATTCCTGGTAGCCCTCAACATGGGCAAATCGGATCTGGTAGGACATGCCCGGATACTCATAGCCACCGTGGGCCTCAGAGCCGAACAGCGATGCCGCCGCTGCGTAGTAGTGGACGTTGACAAAGCCCAGTTCATCGTTTGGCGTGTCCAGGTCAATGCCTGTAAGACCGGCATAACCCAGCGGATCGTCCTCGGCCAGCTCCTCTGCGCCGCTGATCGCCATGTTCACGCTCACCGTTGAGGCGCGTCCCTGGTGGCATTCCATACAGATCGCCGAACTGCCCAGCCCGTCAATGGTCACACCGGAGGGGAAGGTCACGCTGTCTTTATTGGCAGTTGCTTCATTGTGGCAGGCCGCACATTCGACCGTCGAGTCGATAGCGGCGTTATTGTCCACCACGCCAGCGGCAGTGCCATCGACACCCAGAAAGTCGAGCATTCCATAGGTGCTGTGACATTTGGCGCAGCGCGATGAGACTTCTGCCGGGTCTTCCTCATCCCAGTGACGGAACGCCTCGGCTTCGGCATTGGCGTGTCCTGATCCCATCCACAGCGCGTAGAAGGGAACATCATCGGTGCTCACCTCCGGCTCCGGGCAAACCGGGGCTTCCGGGCATTCAGGACATTCTTCTGGCTCCGGGCACGGGGTGGGTTCTGACCCATCGGAGGGCGTGGCGCAGGCTGCAACAACTGCAGCCAGCAGTATCAGCATTGCTGCCAGTATCAGGTGCCTAGGTTTCATGCCGTTTCTCCTTTTTTGAATTCAGTCATATTGCGATTCCAGGCGCTTTAATAAGCCATTATTATACAGATCATAAATTTAATATATGTTGTGGTATTTTACACACACTTGCCTGTTATAACAAAGTGCTGATTATCATAGACAACTACGCCAGTTGTCATAAAGCAGACTTTCTTTGTCCACAAAACCAGAAACACCCTCCTTACGAGAGGGTGTTGGCCTGAGTGGGAGCTATTCTGACCGGCATGGGGTGTTCTCCACACCGGTCGCCAGTGAAGAGGTTTATCAGCTGCTGCCGATGGTACGTCCTGTCATCTTCTCCAGCGCCTTGATCAGCGCGTGGTTGCCCTCGCTACCCAGTCCCTGCTCCTGTAGCGTCCGGTACATATTAAAGACCAGGCTGGTTCCTATCACCGGTACCCCCATCTGGTCAGCAGCGTCCAGAACCAGCCGCAGGTCTTTCTGCTGTAAATCGATTGTGAAGCCGGGGCGCCAGTCACGGACTATCGCTTGCGTGCCCCGGTTGCTCAGCATCCATGATCCGGCTGCGCCGCCTGCGACCGCGTTCAAGGTTTTCTCAAGGTCTAGCCCGCCTGCTTCCGCGAACAGCAGCGCCTCACTCACTGCCAGCATGTTAATCACGACCAGTATCTGGTTCACCAGTTTCGCCATCTGGCCTGCGCCCTGCCCGCCCACGTGAGTGATTGTTTTGCCAAGTGCATCCAGGTACGGTTTTGCCCTGTCAAACTGCTCGGCATCTCCGCCAACCATGATGCTCAGCGTACCTTTTGCTGCGCCCTCACTCCCCCCGCTGATGGGTGCATCCAGCCAGAATGCGCCTTTCGCATTGACCTTTGCTGCCAGCGTCCTGGTCATATGTGGGCTGATGGTGCTGTGATCGACAACCAGTTTTCCCACATCAATCCCGTGAATAACGCCGCTATCGCCCAGCACCACCGCTTCCACATCCGGTGTATCGCTCACACAGATCAGGATCAGATCGCATCTTCGGGCCAGGTCTGCCGGGCTGTCGGCAGGCGCTGCACCGGCTGCCACAAATTCATCCATTTTGCTTGCTGTGCGATTCCAGACCATTAGATCGTGGCCTGCCTTGAGCAGGTTATGGGCCATTCCGCGCCCCATGATTCCCAGGCCAATAAAACCGATTTTCTCTTTCATATCCCTGTCCTTTACTATGTGTTACGAATGATCGCTGGGTTGGAATTCTGAACCAGACGCCTTATTATCTTCTTTGAACGGCCAGCCTACCACTTTCGCAAAGGGAGCAGCTATGGACTATCGCAGCCTGGGCCGGACCGGCCTTAAGGTATCAGAACTCTGCCTTGGCACCATGACTTTTGGCTGGGGAGCTGACGAACACACATCCCATGCCATTTTGGACCGGGCCTATGATGCCGGGATCAATTTTATTGATACCGCCGATATCTACTCGTCCTGGGCGGAGAACAACGATGGCGGTGTCTCCGAAACTATTATCGGCAGATGGTTAAAAACCAAAGACCGCCGTCAGGTGATTATCGCGACCAAGGTGCGCGGGCGCATGTGGGAGGGTCCCAATGGGGAGGGCCTGTCGCGCCACCACATCAAACACGCCGTGGAAGACTCGCTTCGCCGCCTGGGCACCGATTATATCGACCTTTACCAGACCCACTGGCCTGACGACGAAGTGGCCATTGTGGAAACCCTGCGCGCCTTTGATGACCTGGTTACTGCGGGCAAGGTGCTCTATATCGGGTGCTCAAATCACCCACCCTCATTGCTCGGCAAAGCGCTTGCGGTCAGCAAAACCCACGGCTTTGTCCGCTATGAATCCTTGCAGCCGCACTATAATCTGGTACACCGCGCCGAGTTTGAGCGCGAGATGATCAGGCTCTGCCAGGCAGAAAACATAGCGGTCATTCCTTACAGCCCCCTGGCAGGCGGCTTTCTGACTGGCAAATACAAGCGGGATGGGCAGGTACCCGCCGGGTCGCGCGGGGAGGACGGCGGGCGTATCAAGGCCTACCTCACCGATCAGAACTTCGCCCTGCTTGATAAAATGGCAGAAATCGGTGACGCGCATGGTAAAACTGTCGCCCAGACCGCCCTGGCCTGGTTGCTCACCCAGCCAGTGATCACGGCACCCATCATCGGCGCCCGGACCATCGAGCAGTGCGAGGAATCCCTGGGGGCTGTTTGTTTTCGCCTCACCGATGATGAAATGGCGAGTTTGAACGATCTGAGCGGGTGGCGCTGATCAAACAAGGGAGAAATGGTTGTTTTCAGGGGGCAGCCTGGTTGTCACTGCCCCCACCAGCAGGTATGATCAGGTGAGCATGGGTGTTGTGCCATACCTGGCTTGTGGCGCACAGGCAGACATCTGGAGATTATTGTGCTTATTCGCGACATCATGACTCCCAGACCGATCACAATCCGTCCCGACAGCGACTATCTTGCTGCCATTGCTATTATGCGGGCCGGCAATTTCCGCCACCTCCCGGTGGTTGACCAGGACAAAAAGCTGGTTGGCATTGTTTCCTATGAAGACCTGAGGGCCACCAAGAGCAATATGGAGGAAAGCACCCGGCAGCAGGCCATTCTGAGCGATGGCGTCCTGATCCGGGTTGCCAGCGTCATGAAAGAGAATGTGATCACCTGCCCGCCGGATTTCCCGGTGGAGGAAGCCGCCTGCCTGATGATTAAACACAAGGTAAGCTGCCTGCCGGTGCTTGACGAGGGGCAACTGGTCGGCATCATCACCGATATCGATGTCTTCCGGGTATTTGTTGATGTGCTGGGGGGAGGCAGCCCGACCATCCGGGTCAGTGTTCAGATGGATAACAGGCCCGGTCAGATTGCTGCGCTGGCCCAGCAGGTTGCCCGGATTTCAGGTAATATCTCATCCATTGCCTCATATCCGGCAGATAAGCCTGACCGATTGAATATCATGCTTCGCATTGAAAATGTTGATCTGTCCACTCTGGTTGATGCCATCAATCAGCACCCGGGTGCTGAGATCCGCTATACCTGGGACCAGACAACAACCTGCTAAATCCCCCAATCAGGTATGATTACGCCGGGCGGTCGTCTTTATCGTGCCCTTCAAATACCGGCAGGATTCCCATTTCACGCAGTGCATTGAACAGTGCTGGCATGTGCTCGCGCTTAACGACATGGGCATGGGGGCCGATCTGCTGGCCCAGCCAGCGTTTGATCCGGGGGTTGCTTCGCAGTTCTTCATATACGCCCAGGTCTTTTGCAGTGACAAGCACCACGTCATGCACGACCACGTCACGCGGGGATTTTTCCCACCCTTCCAGCATGGCGACAATATTGGGGGGCAGGCTCTGGCCGCTTTGCTTCTGCAAGAAAGAGATGATATGCGAGGATAGCGAGATACCCGCTGCCCTGGCGCGCTCTACAGCCTGGGATGTCAGCCGGTAGACATAGCAGCCCTCGTCCTTGCTGCGTGTGGCTGTGGTATAGGGCGACGGCGGAGGTGATGAAATCCAGGATGCAAACCGGGCAATCTGCAGACGGGCATAACGTTCCACGGCAACCGGTACGGTGATCATTCCCTGCTCATCCACCCGGACTCGTGCTTCCGGGTCCTCAGTTGAAGGCCAGGCGGCCCGGTCGAGCAGCGCCAGTCCAAGAGGCGTCAGGTAGAATGCGCCCCGGCCAGCCAGCACCAGCCCCAGCCAGTTCATCACCTTATCGATCGTAAAGCGCAGAAGCGCCCCGTCAATATATTCCCAGTACTGAAAGCCCGGCAGGAGTTCGCCCGTATAGGCATCCCGGATATACCACGAGTTGTAATCACCACCTGTCCGCTGAAAATCGGGGTTGTTCTGATGGATATGATCGATAAACCCGTCCAGGCTCCACCACATCTCAGCCGGAACATCCTGGAGCATCTCCATAACAGATACCCGCGTTGCCAGGGCGACATTAGGCCACTGGTCAGCCTCCAGCCCGGGGACATAGGCCAGGTCATTCCAGTGTCCGGACGCCAGCCAGGTTTCGACCAGTGAACGGGCCTGGTGCAGGCGTGGCGCCTCAAGCCATGGACGGGCGACTTCCCGGTTGACCTGGGTGGTGATGTGGGTCAGCACTTCCACGTCCTTGATCAAGCTGAGATCATAAGCAAGCTGGACCAGCAGCGCCCGGTAAGCCGGTTCATCGGGCCGGCGCAGGTAGGGGTCGATCTGTTCAACAGGCCGGTTCTCAAGCCACTCGCGGGCATTGGTCTCCCGGATCATCAGGTAAGCCAGAATGGTTGCCACATCATCCGGGGTGGTAATATGTCCATCTTTAAGCTTGCGGGGTGGGGCAACCGGGTAACCCGGCGCGGTGTTGCTCACAGTTAAATCAGGCTGGGGCATCAGGGGGCGCAGGTCGGCGGGGATGGCAATATACTCCTGCATGCCTGAGGCTGTCTGTTCAAATGTGCGGGTGATCAGTCCCCGGTAAAACAAGGATTCGGTCACACTGGCAGGATTGACCCAGGGTTTTTCGCGCTCCCGCCGGGCTGGTCCCATAGGGCGGATTTCCCCATACACCCGGACGAAGTGGGAAAGGGCCCGTCGCCCATCATTGGCCAGCAGGTCATACAGGGCCTGCTGCTGGGGCTCATCAAGCCGGTTCCAGGTGTCAAGGACAGCCTCGGGCCGGGTCATGGCGGCTGCCAGCTCTCCCACCATTTCCACGCGGTCTGCTGCTGCCAGATCAATATCCCACTGGCTCGCTATGACCTCCAGCAGGTCAATGTCATAGTCAATCAGGGCTCTTACAGTTGATGGCATGGCACCGCTCATTCAACAACGAGGGTATCTGCCTGTATTATACTGCAAAAATCCCCCGGTTTGTGCCTGTTTAATCACAGCCACAAAGAATACTCAACGCTCCTGGCACAATGCCAAACTGGAGTTCTGTGATCCCATCATCCGTGCGGCTGTAAATTTCCCCGTCGGTGTGTACCGCCATCGGCGAGCCAGTTGTGATCTGAATGGTTGATGCCGTGGATTCCGAGAAGAACCGCGTGTGCTTCAGGTGTTTTGCATTCATCACGACCGGCAGGAAGCGAAGCATCCCCAGCCGCCCCAGCTTCTTCATGATCATATAGGTGATCAGCCCGTCATCCATGATGGCATTGGGCGCTACCGGGAATCCACCTCCCTCCCGGGGGCCATTACAGACGGACAGCATGCTGATCGGTTGTTCAAAAGGTGAACGCTCATCAATCCGGAAAACAGCCTGCAGTGCTGGTGGATGAAACAATATGGTCTCCAGCACGCTTACAAAATAGATCATAAACCCTCTCAGTTTGAGATGTTTCCGGGTTGCAATATTTACCAATCCGCTGAAACCGATTCCCACGGTATTGTCCCAGTATTCCTGCCGGCCCGAACCGTCCCTGATGGTGCCAATATCCACCTTGCGGGTGGTGTTGCTCAGAACACAGCGTATTGCCTCGGAAGGATCATTGGGAAGGCCTAGGTTGTGGGCGAAGTCGTTGCCTGAACCCGCCGGGATAATTCCCATCTGGGGACGGCTGTCTGCAGGAATCCCCATCAGGCCATTGACCACTTCATGAACCGTGCCATCCCCCCCCACGGCGACAACAACTTCATGGCCGTTGTTTGCCGCATTTTGGGCAAGATCAGTTGCATGGCCGGGCGCTTCAGTTCTCACCCATGTCAGGTGATAGCTGCTGGCGGATTTTTCACTGCTTTCAATGGCGTCTTGTGTGGCCCGCTTCAGGCGGTTTTCCTGGTCTGCAGCGTGTCCGTGATCGGCAAGCGGGTTGAGTATAAATAGTATTCGTGTCATGAGCTGCCTCGTGTGATTGATAAATCAGGTGCTGTCTTCCCGACAGCCAGAGTATATATTAAAACAGTGTTAGGGCTTATCCGGTTCGGAAATCGCTCCACCGGTTTATCCACCAACCGTGGTATAATTTGGCCTATGAGACATCGTGCCGCACTGTGGCAAACCATCATACTGGTTGGGCTTTTGGCCTCCTTGCTTGTTCATCCGGGCCCGGTTTTTGCCCTGCCCGTACTGGTCAGCGCCAGCCCTGAGCCAGATTCGGTCCTCACTACCCTGCCTTCAGAGGTCAGGTTGACCTTTGACCGGGCACTGGCTGATGGCGGCACCTGGGTTTCCGTGATCAACGAAAACGGCGAGCGATTTGACCTGCTCGATGGGCATGTCCACCCCGACAACCGCTTTGTCTTGTCTGCGTCTCTGGGAGTCCTCCCGGAAGGGCTTTACCGGGTGCGCTATCATGCGATCAGCCTGGGAGGGTCAACCGTCCTGGATGGTCGCTACACGTTTACCATTGATCTTCCTGAGCCATCCCTTGTGATGCTCACCCCAATCGATGGGTCAGTCTGGCCGGATGGTCGCCTGGAGATCACCCTGCAAACCGAAAATATTGATTTTGGCGTCTATAACCGGCGCATTCGCCTGTATATTGACGATCGGCTTGTTGACGAATTGGTCACCGAGACAGCGACAATTGAGGGGCTGGAACCGGGTGTTCACCGGGTCAGGGTGGTGCTCACCCATTTTGAGAATGAGGAATTGCCCGATACATCCAGTATGGCTTATATTTCTGTTCCACAACCCTCATCGGCCCTGGCCGATACCCCATTGGCGGGTTTTTCACCGATCCCTCAACTGGCAGACCTGGATCAAAGGGGAATCACGACAGCAACGCTCGTACTGCTTGGGCTGGGGATAGTCCTGGGCTGGGCTATTAATCGCTTTTCCAAACGCGCCGGAGGATAGTGACGGGCTGCGCAGTATGGGCAGTTGGGAATACCGATTTTACCACCGAGGCAAGTGGCGTGCGATCGGCTCTATTAAAGCTGTGAACTCAGGATACGATCAGCAGCACAACCAGCGCCAGGACGCTGATCAGCAGCACAAACAACCAGCGCCAGGCATTGATCAGAGCCTTGCGCCTGATAACAAAATACGTCGCTGAAGTCGCCAGCTTATATTGCCGGACCATACTGACGATCGACACAATAAAGCTGATACTCAGCACAACAATCGCTGCGTAGAAAAGCAAGCCGGGCATTGTAAACACAATCAGGGCGTGACAGAATAGACTGGTGTTGCTGTAAGTATATCACAGGTTGTGCTGCATTGAACATATAAGGCTGATTTCTATGACTGTTTTGTCTGGTGACGGACGTGACCTCAATTCTGATTGTTGACGATGAGGAGCTTATCCTTGATCTGCTTCATGCCCTGCTATCCAACGCGGGGTATACCGTCTACTCCGCCCTGGACGGCGCTCAGGCGCTGGCAGCGGCGCGTAAGCACCAGCCCGATCTGATCCTGCTTGATGTAAAACTGCCCAATATGAGCGGCATTGAAGTATGCCAGCAGCTCCGGGCTGATGACCGCACAGGCCACATCCCGGTCGTGCTTACCACGGGCTATGAACCCGCCGCCAGCCGGGTCGATGCGTTGTGGGCCGGAGCGGTGGATTACGTTTCCAAACCCTTTGATGGGCCTGACCTTTTGCAGCGGCTGAAAACCATCCTTGCACATGGCGATACATTTATTGATCAGAGCCAGCGTCTTTTACATGAAATGGTGCATGCCTCGCTGGCGATTTTTCCCAGTGACATGGCCTGGATGCTGGCAGTTGACCCTCGTCGCCGGGCCCTGGTCAGCCAGGCCATTGCCAGCAGTCGGGGACAGGCTGCCCATCAGGCCTTTGAGGAATCCTTACATCGCTCAGATGAAAAGACCATTCCGCTCTCTGAGAGCGGGAGTCTCCTCGCTCGCACCGTTCTCGCTGGCACAGCCATCTTTAACCGGGCGCTCTCAGAATTGCGCAGCACCGACCGTGAGATCTATAACGCCTGCCTTAACCTGGACATTTTTTTCTTCTCTCTAATCCCCCTCCAGATGTCCGGGATGGTGCTGGGCCTCTTGATGATCGGTAGCCGTGATCCGGTGGATACCGAGACAGCCAGGGGCCAGCAGGTATTTGCCGCAGTTGCCAGTCAGGCAGCGACAACAGTCTATAACGTCCGCCTGATGAACCGGTTGGCCGAACGCGAGGCAGAGCGTGACCGGGAGCGCCTGTTTCGCCAGGCTATACTCGACACGATGGGTGAGGGCCTGCTGGCATACGATCCCGACGGGCAGATCACTTATGTGAATAACCGCCTGTGCCTGATGAGCGGCTACAGCGAATCTGCCCTGAAACAGCTCAGCATCCAGGCACTGCTGGTTAACGAGGATGGGGACCCGTTCACGCATTTGCTTGAATCCAAAATGCAGATGGGAACCATGTCGCTGGAAGCCCAACTAAACCGGGCTGATGGCAGGAACCTGCCGGTGCTTGCCGTGCATACGACCTACCGGATGGATGAATCCTCTGAAGATACCCTGCGGCTTCTTGGCCTGACCGACCTGAGCTTCCAGAAAGCCCGTGAAAAGGCCCTGAAAAACCAGACTGACCGTCTTCATGCGCTGAATGAGGCAGCTCGTATTGTTGCTTCCCTGGTTTCTTTTGAAGAGACCATTGATACTATCCTGTCCAGAACAGCGGCTGTGTTAGGTGTCAGGATTGCCGCGATTTTCCTTAAAACCCCTGATCAGCACAGGCTGGTCTGTTCCGGGATCATCGGGAATGATCTGCCGCCGGATGTTGATAGCCTGGTGATGGATGCGGATCAGGGCATGCAGGGATTTGTCCTAAGCCAGGGCCATCCGGTCATCTCCGATTTCGTCGCAGATGACCCTCGCTTTAATGGCGCCCCACTTATTCCCGGAGTTGATATCCGTGCGGTTGCTATTGCCCCACTGGTTATTGATGATGAGCCGTCTGGGCTGATCCTGGCCGCCGATAAGATGGCTGAAGGGTTTAATCAGGAGGATGCTGAAACCCTGTTGGGTCTGGCCAATATCGCCTCCATGTCCTTGAACAATGCGCGAATGCACGAGGAAGCCCAGCGGCATATCCGGGACCTGACCCTCTTGCTGAAAACCAGCGAGGTTGCCTCGTCCACGCTTCTGTCTGATCAGGTGCTGACCACCGTTGTACAGCAGTTGATGGACACCCTGAAAGCTTCCTGGTGCCGGATTACCACTTTGAGCCATGAAACCGGCTCACTGGTATCGGTTGCGCAGGCCTGGAATATGTTTCCCCCGGAAGAAAGCCGGGTGGCGCTGCCGCTTAAGCAGTTCCCTGCCATTGCAGAGGCTGTTCAAAAATCCCAACATATCATCCGAGACGCTCATTCGCCTTCGGTGCCTGCCGGTTCTGTGCAGTTGATCCTCCCCCTGTTGATTGAGGACCGGGTGATGGGCGTGGCCGAGCTGTCGGTGCTCCAGGGCAGTTTAGCGCTTTCTGACGAAGATGTGAACTACATCGTCCGTGCGTCGATGAAATGGGCCGAGTCGGTTGACAGCGGGTCCTGGCAAATGGAGCTTAACCTCCGGCGGCTGGGTGAGCGGCTCTGCCATACTACCAGGGCTCCGGTTTATGCCATCTATGCCCTCGACCAGACGAACCGCACAATAAGCTGCATTGCTAAAGAAGGCGTGGTTGTGTGGCCCGTATCCCAGGGGCCGCAGGCGGAGGTTCAGGAAGGCAGTTTGCATCATGTCTCCCTTGCCGAACGCACACCGGTGACGGCTTCTCCTGGCGACGATCGGCTGGACTGGTCAGGGGCTGCTGGTTTTGAAATGCTTGTCCGCGGACCCCTGCTGATTACCCCGCTGGTAGCGCGGGCTGAGGCAATCGGCATGGTGGAACTGATCGGCATCGATCCGGCGGGTCGTTTTACGCCCGAGGACCTGTCACTGGCCCAGGCGATTGGCAATGTGGTTGGCAATGCATTAGAGAACGCTCGCCTTTACTCGACCATGCTGCGTCGTGCTGCCCAGCTGGAGGCTGCCTATCGCGATCTCAAAGAGGCCGACCAGCTTAAAGCCGAGTGGATCCAGAATGTATCGCATGAACTGCGTACACCGCTTACTTCCCTCATTGGCTATATTGACCTGATGGCAGACGGTGACCTTGGCCCACTTACTGAAGATCAGCAGGAGGGGATCCAGGTCATGAGTAACCAGAGCCGCCAGCTTTCCCGGATTGTTGAGGATATCCTGTTAATCCAGGCTGCTGAGCACCGGCCCATGAATCGTTCGATGGCCGATTTGCCAGGGATTGCGGTGGCGGCAATTGCGATGGTGAAAGAGGAAATCAGGCAGAATGGACTGCAACTGAAAACCTATTTCGACCCCAATCTTCCCAGCCTGTATATCGATGTACAGCAGATCCGGCAGGCCTTTTCCTGCCTGCTGAGCAACGCAATCAAATTCTCGCCGTCGGGCGGCATTGTGACTGTTGTGGTTGAGGATAATGGCTCTACGATAAAAGCATCAGTCAGCGATCAGGGTATCGGGATTCCCGCCGAGGAGCATGAGCGGATCTGGCGGCGTTTTTACCAGATCGATGGCTCCATGACTCGCCAGTATGGCGGTACCGGGCTGGGGCTGGCTATCGCCCGCCAGGTGATCTCCAATCACAGCGGTCGCATCTGGGTTGAGAGCAAGGTCGGTAAAGGCAGCACCTTCAGCTTTGTCCTGCCAAAGGAGAACCCCGCCAGGGCCGTCGAATCCTGAAAGAGCAACCTCTTGGCCGTATGCCCGACCACACACCCTGCCCTTGTGATAAGATTTGTGGCTGATGGAAACAGTCCGCGTTCTGATCCTTGCTGACGATCCCCTTGCCCGGGCTGGCCTGTCCATGCAGCTCGCCGGGCAGTCGCTCTGCGAGGTGGTTGGCGAGGTCAGTATCGCCGCGCTCCTGCCCGAGGACATCCCGGCCTACAATGCTGATGTGCTGCTGGTGGACCTGGGGTGGGATGGATCAGAAGCGGACTCCCTGGTGCAGTTTACTGGCGAAAACTATCCGCCCATTGTTGCCCTGCTACCTGCCGATATGGACGCCTCCGGCCTGTTTGCGAAGGCCGTTACCGGTGTGTTCGCACGCGATTCTGACCCGGCTCAACTGGCGGCTGCACTCCTGGCAGCCAGCCAATCAACCATTGTCCTTGACCCCGTTTTTGCTGAGGTGCTGCCGGTCAGCAGTGCAGAGACAGGCGATCTTGACGAACCCCTTACCCCCCGCGAAATTGAGGTGTTGCAGCTGATTGCCGAGGGCCTGTCCAACCGGGCCATCGCGCTGGAACTGGATATCAGTGCACACACAGTCAAATTCCATATCAATGCCCTTCTTGGGAAACTGAATGCTCAAAGCCGCACCGAAGCTGTCGTTCGCGCCGCGCGCCTGGGCATTATCTACCTGTAACGCCGGTCAATCATCCACTCGCCTGAACTATACGCGGCAGCTTTGTGGGCAAGCTATGACCTGCCCTTTTTTCCAGGTTGATCCTCCCCGCAAGTATGGTGCAGGCCAGCCACTGGACAGGTTATCCTATATACAAAGTGTTGGATATTTGTTTTATAGGAGAGACAGATTCATGCAATCAGAGCAGAGTTTTTTTGGCGCGCTTGCCGATGTCATCGAAAATGCGGCGCAGTTTGTGGTCACCGTTGATGCCCGTCACTGGTTCCCGGCGACCGGAGTCATCTGGTCGCCGGATGGGGTGATTGTCACTACCAGCCATGTCGTGCGGACTGATGAGGAGATTACCGTCACGCTTCCCGATGGGAACAGCGTTGAAGCGGAACTGGTCGGACGTGACCGCGGACATGATCTGGCAGTGCTCCGTATTGAGGCAGAAAACCTGCCAACGCCTTCTTTTGGGGATGTCGGCGGGCTTCGTGTTGGGCAGGGAGTGCTTGCCCTTGGGCGGCCCGCCGGAGATATCCAGGCGTCGCTGGGCATTATCAGTGCTATCCAGGACGGGCCGGCTGCCGATATGCTGCGCCAGCGCACGCGCGGACGGGTTCGCGGGCATTCCGAACGCTTTGACAGGGAGCAGCCTGAGGCTCGTGCCGAGGGCGCCCGAAGACACGCCATGTATAAGGCGAAAATGATGCGCAGTCGACAGGCTGGCAGGAGAGACCAGGAGGAGCGCGAGATCAGGATCGTGCGTCACCAACGTGGCGAGCGCGTGAAAGAAGTGGTCATCAATGGCGGAGGGGAAATCAGGGCAGGGATGCGCCACACCCTGGGCCGTCATATCCGCCCGGATGTCGTGATGTATCCCGGGTTTTCGGGCGGCCCGCTGGTCAACAGCACCGGACAGGTGCTCGGCGTTAATACGTCCGGCCTGCTGCGGGGAACGGCTGTTACCGTTCCTGCCGATGTGGTCAGCGCCACGGTTGAGACACTGCTTGCCCACGGACATATCCGCCAGGGATACCTGGGGATTGGTTCACAGCCGGCGCGGCTGCCCGCCGGGGTTGCGGAAGAACTGGGACAGACAATCGGTATGCTGGTCAACAAGGTCCAGCCGGACAGCCCGGCAGAAGCAGGGGGCCTGATGGTCGGTGATATCCTGGTGGCCATCGATGGCGAGCCCGTTGAATCGATGGACGGTGTTTTTGCTGCCCTCACCTCAGATCGGGTTGGCCAGCCCATTTCGATGACCATTGTCCGGGGCGGGGCGCTCCAGGCGATTACCATCACCATTGGTGAGCGGAAATAGGGATTTTCTTACCACCAATCAACCACAGATAGGGGCAAGTCACCCCGGCAATTCGGGGTGACTCTGCGTTTGCATTTCTCCCCGATCCCCAGTACATTCCCTGACACGGTTGCCCCGCAAGATCGAAATATCCGAGGTGCTTCTTGTCAAAAATGTCCGGCCTGGTGTCAAGCCTGATCTTATTTGTTGTTGTCTTCAGTATGGCTGCGTGCAGCCCAACACCTGGCGAACCACTATCACCAACCCTGACTAGGTCACCTGATCCCACTCATGTGACCATCGAGCAAGCGACTCCTGAGGAAGAAAACACCGCAGAGTCTGTTCCCACGGAGCAGGTGATTTCCCTGGGCGATCTGCCGGTGGTCCCAGCGATCTCGCCCACCACGTTGCAAATCTTTCGGCATGGGCAGGAACTGGGGCGTACACCTGTCAGCTTCTCCAAAGTTGGTGACTGCCTGACAGCCTCGCCCAATTATCTGATCCCGCTTGGCACACCGGGTGCGTATGACCTTGGTGTCTACGACTATCTCTCCAGCACAGTTGATCGGATCACAGCCACTACGATTCGTGAGGTGGATGGCGTGGTTTATAATCCCTTCACCAATCCCAGCATTGCTGCAGCCGAGGGCTGCACAACTGCCGGGCCTTTGAACGAGTTGTGGGCTAATCCCAACTACTGCGAACCGGGCGAGGTACCGCTGCTCTGTGAATACCGTGTTTCTGATGCAGCCATTTCCCTGATTATGTTTGGCACTAATGATGTCTATTACCAGGAGGCAGACGAATTCGACCGTTATCTCCGGGGGATTGTATCCGCGACCATCGAGGCGGGGGTGATCCCGGTGCTCAGTACCTTTCCCCAGCAGCCCGATCTGGTTGAAGATAGCCTGGCCTTTAACCGGGTTATCGCCCAGATTGCGCTGGATTATGACATCCCGCTGATCAACCTCTGGCTGGCCCTTCAGGACCTGCCGGGATACGGTCTCCACCCTGAGCATCACAACCAGTTGACCGTCCCTGAGGGTGGCTGCGCTGCCTGTTTTATCGAGGAAAACATGGATACCGGCATCACCGTCCAGAACCTGATTACCCTGCAAACGCTCCACGCGATTCTTGAGGCAGTTGCGCTCGCTGGTTAATGGCTGGCGCGCCCGATCGACAAGCCGCCGCTGGTTTGCTACAATTTAGGCCGCATAACCGGCCATTTTTGTGCCAAAAACGAAATTATTGGAGAATTCCTCTGTGAATCGATACCGGTTTATTTTGCTGATAGCATTTCTGGCGATAGCGGTTGCCGGGTGTGCACCCGGCGATGCCGGGACGCCCACGCCAATGCCTACTGCCACCGATTTGCCCATTGACCTTCCTGCGGGGACAGTAACACCTGAGCCAACTGATACCCCTGAGCCAACGGCTACTCTGACCGAGGAACCGACGGCCACGCCTACCGATGTCCCAACTGCGACGCAGCCCCCCACCGCGACACCCACCAGCACCACCCCGCCGGTGATTGCCTCACCGACCCCGGTGGTATCGGATTACAAGCCCCAGGCCCGTTCAGTCTGGCAGCTGGGCCGCTACGCCCTCAGCACATCGTCCACCGAGGCCTGTGGTGGGGATTATCCCTTTGATTTTTACGGGTTGGTTTCCATCACGCCGGATGCCAATGGGATCGTCTGGATGCGTGCCCAGGATAGCATTCCCTATTCGCTCGCTCAGACCAACCTCAACCAGTTCTATGGATCAGGGGCCAGCGCCCTGCCGGGGTTTACGCTCAACATCAGCGTGGCCTTCACCGGCCCGCAGAATCTGCTGGTCACCTACACGCTGATCCCCAATGACAACACTGCCTGCCAGCATACGTATAATTACGATGGCGTCTTCAACTGGTAGCGTATCTATTGAGGCACTCAATGTTATTTAACCTCACAATCACCAGGAATCATCTTCGCTTTCTATTGATCGGCTGTCTGCTGGTCCTGCTGGTTTTACCCCTGTCAGCGGCCCATGCCGAAGCACCTGTGCAGCAGTCCGATCTGGTCGCCCGTGCCCGTGACCACCTGCGCATCCGCTCAGGCCCCGGCACCGAGCACCCACAGATCGGGCTGATCCCCTTCAGCGCCACGGCTGATGTGTTGGGCAGAAACGAGGCTGCTGATTGGATTTTTATTGAGTACGAGGGAACGCGCGGCTGGGTCGCTGCCTGGCTGTGCTGGATTTATGGTGATGTCTGGATGGCCCCGGTGACGGATGCTGCCGGCTCTACACCCACGCCTGAGCCTGTCCCGCCGCCCGCCTCCCGGCCCCCACAAAATACCGATGTCCGGGTGGCCACCGATTACAACCTGCGCATCCGTTCTGCCCCGACAACTGATTCAACGTCGCTTGGACAGGTGTTTCACGGTACCGAACTGCCTGTGCTGGGGCGCAATGAGGCAGCCTCCTGGGTGCTCATAGAGCATGACGGTGTCCGCGGCTGGATTGCTGCCTGGTATACAACAATTTATGGCAACCTGTACGACGCCCCGGTTTCCGATGCAATTGGTGGCCCGGTTGCGCCAGCAAGTCCACCCACAACCCAGCCCGCGCCCACCCAGGAAGGCCGCCCCGCCGATACCGGGATCATTGCAACTGCCCAGGCCAACCTGAGGGTGCGTTCCGGGCCTGGCGCTGGCTATGGGCAGGTCGGCGCGGTGCCCTTTGGAGAAACCATGCGGGCCCTGGGGCGCTTCGATGGCGAGATCGGAACCTGGCTCTATATTGACCACAACGGGCTGCTGGGCTGGGTCGCGGGCTGGTATACCATCCTCTCCAGGAGCGTTTTCAACCTGCCTTATGTGGGCACTGACCTCCCGGTGGGTTCCCCCGGCCAGCCGGCTGGTGCCAATCCCGAACCCCCGGCGGGTGCTTATGTCATGCCTTCTGTTTATTCGGCGACGATCACCAATGTGGGTACGCACCTGCACGAGATATTCCGGCGCGGGCTGCAAAATGGCAACCAGCCGAACCGCTTCATGAAGGTTGGCGACAGCGAGTCGGTCTCGGTTTTGTTCATGCGCCGCTTTGACGATGGCCCTGACTTCTACGATCTTGGCGCGTATGGTTACCTGCAGGAGGTTATCGACTATTTCGATGGGTCTTTCAACCGCATCAACCAGACGCTGGTGGTCGGCCTGTCCGCCAGCCAGATGATGGATCCCCTCTGGGCCAATCCAGAATACTGTTTGCCGGGCGAGAATATCCTGGAGTGCGAATACCGGCTGTTCAAGCCCTCGTTTGCGATTATGATGATGCGCTCCTATGATGCCTATGTGGGCCCTGGCAGCTCATATTATTACAACCTGCGTGCCGGCGTGGTCTACCTGCTTGATCAGGGGGTTATTCCCATCCTCAGCACCGTCCATCTCTGGGACGCGGAGCACCAGCCCACCGACCCCATGAACGAAAGCATCCGCGCCATCGCGACGGAGTTCAATGTGCCGCTCTGGGACTGGCATGCCACTGCCGAGACCCTGCCTGGTCGGGGAGTGGACGCGGTGGAGCGCACCCATCTCACCCGCCCGCCGCTCCCGGACTGGAACGCCAACCGCCTGACCGAGGAAAACCTCCAGTACGGGGTGGTGCGGCGCAACCTGGAGGCGCTGGAGGCCCTGCATGCCATGCTCACCTTTGTGGTAAAGCCGGTGCTGGGCCAGTAGGCAGGTCACAGACAAAAGAGCGTCTTTGTCGGCGCTCTTTTTAGATCGTTTATAATAGGGGTCAATACGGTTGAATGCTTATTCCAGCCCCAGGGGAGAATTGATGCGAATAGTAACCCATTCCATAATTCGCCTGGCGTCAGTCATGATCCTTGCGATTCTGGCCTTTGCTCTCCCGGCTTTGCCGGTTCTCGCCGATCATGATGCAGCCAACACAGGCGTCACTGCTGTCCCGGATTACAACCTCCGGCTCCGTGCAGGCCCTTCCACTGGCTACGCCAGGATCGGCCTGGTTCCCGGCGGCGTCCGGGTGGCTGTCCATGCCCGGAACGAGTCCGCTTCCTGGTTGTATGTGGACTATCGTGGCGCGCGCGGCTGGATTGCCGGCTGGTACTGCACCGTCTATGGCGACCTCTATTCCCTGCCGGTGACCGGTGCTGCCGGGGATGCCCCGGCCTCACCATCCGCCGAATCGCCCCCGGCTGATCCGCCTGCCACTATCACCGTCGCCACCCGGGTGAACCTGCGTATTCGCTCCGGCCCCGGCACAACTTACGGTCAGATCGGGCTGCTTTCTCCTTCCGACACAGCGGAGGTATTTGGGCGCTATGTCGGATCCACCGGGACCTGGTTGTATATTAAGGTGGACGATTTACTTGGCTGGGCAGCAGGCTGGTATATACAACTTCAAGGCGGGCTGGTCGGCGAAATTCCCCTGACCAGTCCAGGCGCGCCAACCGGCAGCGTTGCACCCAACCCGGCAGAATCAACCGGGGGACCTGTTCAGGTGGACCTGTCCCGCTACACAGCAACGCTTTCGAACATTGGCCCACACCTGATCGAGGTTTACCGCTATGGGCAAACGCTGGGCAATAATTCCCACGCCTTTGCCAAGGTTGGCGATTGTGAAACAACCATTGTGCTTTACCTGCATTCTTTTGATCACGGCCCGGCGCATTACGGCCTGGGTGAATATGGCTATTTACAGGAGGTCATCGATCAGTTCAGCGGGTCATTCGACCGGACCGGTCAGGCAATGCTTGATGGTCTGGACACCGTGCAGTTGATGGATCCGCTCTGGGCCAATCCCAATATCTGCAACCCTGGTGAGCACATGCTGGCCTGCGAATACCGTCTGCACAAACCGTCTATTGCACTGATCATGATGCGTTCTTTCGAAGTGGTTAACGTTGGGATTGGCAGCCCTTATTATGCTGCACTGCGGGCTGCTGTGCAGTATTCCCTTGACCATGGTGTAATCCCGGTGCTTGGCACCATTGCCTACTGGCCCAATCCTTACAGCCCTTATGAGCCGATGAACGAGGCGATCCGCGCTGTCGCCAACGAGTTTAACGTGCCGCTCTGGGATTTCTTCCAGACAACCGAGACTCTCCCCAACCGCGGGATGGGATCCGCTGATATACAATTTGAATGGGACTACACGCATCTCTCGCGTCCACCGGATGCCGATTACAATTCGGCCCGTTTGGTTGGCGACAATCTCAACTATGCGATGGTACGCCGCAACCTCGAATCGCTGGAAGTGCTCCACGCTATCCTGCACCATGTTATCCTGCCTGCTTCTCAATGAATGACTGGAGGTAAACCATGACCACATCCCCAAAAAGAGTTATCCATCCGCCCACCGGCACAGAGCTGGCCTGCAAGGGGTGGCTGCAGGAAGCCGCCTACCGCATGATCCAGCACAACCTGGACCCGGACGTCGCCGGTGACCCGGACAACCTGATTGTTTATGGGGGACGGGGACGGGCGGCCCGTTCATGGCCCGCCTTTGACGCCATTCTCAGGACGCTGAAAGACCTGGAAAACGATGAGACGCTGCTTGTCCAATCCGGGAAGCCGGTGGGCGTGATCCGGACGCATGTCGATGCGCCCCGCGTGATCATCGCCAACTCAAACATTGTGCCTGCCTGGGCCACCCAGGGTAATTTTGACAAATGGGAGCGCGAGGGCTTGATCATGTACGGGCAGATGACCGCCGGCTCCTGGATTTACATCGGCACGCAGGGGATTCTACAGGGCACCTATGAGACGCTCGCCGCCGCGGCCCGCAAACACTACGGGGAAGACGCCTCTCTCAAGGGTAAATTTGTGCTCACCGGCGGGCTGGGCGAGATGGGCGGCGCGCAGCCTCTGGCTATCACCATGAACGAGGGTGTTGGCCTGATTGTTGAGGCAGACCCCCGGCGCGCCCAGCGTCGTCTCGATACCCGCTATGTGGATGTGGTTGTAGATGACCTCAATGAGGCGCTGAAACTGGTTAACGAGTATAAAACGCGCGGCGCGGCGATCTCAATTGGCCTGATCGGCAACTGCGGCGACGTGTTCCCTGAACTGGTCCGGCGGGAGATCATCCCCGATATTGTCACCGACCAGACCTGCGCCCATGACCCGCTGATGTACCTGCCCAACCGGATGACGCTGGAAGAAGCTGAGGCACTTCGCGAGCGCGATCCGGTTGCCTATCAAAAAGAATCAATCCGCACCATGACCGAACACTGCGCCGCGATGGTCGAGATGCACAAACGCGGTGCGGTGGTCTTTGACTACGGAAACAACCTCCGCCAGCGGGCCTTTGATAATGGCCTGGAGGATGCCTTTGTTTTCCCCGGCTTTGTACCGGCTTATATCCGTCCCCTGTTCTGTGAGGGGCAGGGCCCCTTCCGCTGGGTGGCGCTCTCCGGCGATCCGGAAGATATTTACGCCACCGATGCCCGGATGATTGAGCTTTTCCCTGAAAAGACCCACATGACCCGCTGGATCAAGCTGGCGCAGGACCGGGTGCAGTTCCAGGGGCTGCCCTCGCGCATCTGCTGGCTGGGCTATGGGGAGCGCCATATCGCTGGGCTGGCCTTCAATGAGATGGTGGCTAAAGGAGAGGTCTCCGCGCCCATTGTGATCGGGCGCGATCACCTGGACTCCGGGTCAGTGGCCTCGCCTAACCGGGAGACCGAGGGGATGATGGATGGCTCGGATGCCATCTCAGACTGGCCCTTGCTTAACTTTGCATTGAATGCGGTGCAGGGCGCAACATGGGTCTCCTTCCATCACGGCGGCGGGGTCGGGATAGGCTACAGCCAGCATGCCGGCCAGGTGATTGTCGCTGACGGCACGCCAGAAGCGGCTGCGCGGCTGGAACGGGTACTGACCGCCGACCCATTCACCGGGGTCATTCGTCATGCCGATGCAGGCTATGACGGTGCCCGCGACTTCGCCCGCAAGCACAAAATAAATATACCCATGCTGGGGGATGAGTAAGCTGTATAGCTGACTGGAGAACGGAAGGCTACCGCTCCGTCAGCCCATGCCCGATGATCCGAACCTGAAGCTGCTGCTGCAGCTTCAGTGTTTCTTCCGTCGTCGGCGCGACAAAGATGCAGCCGAACTGGTTATTGG
>JAFGNO010000111.1 GCA_016926985.1 Anaerolineae bacterium | reverse complement strand
TCGCACCTTCTAGGGAGGTTCATAATACCCCCTTGTACTGGTCAAACCCTATTCACTGGACCACTACCTCAGGTAGTGGGTTTATTCTTGGACTAAAAGGATCACTATGTCTCAACCGGTTGTGAGCGTATTTGGTGGGAAGGCTCCTAAACCGGGCGACCCGGTCTATCAGCAGGCAGAAACGCTTGGGGGGCTTTTAGCCAGCGCGGGTTATGCGGTGATGACCGGGGGCTACGATGGGGTGATGGATGCGATCTCTTGCGGCGCTAAAGCGAAAGGAGGGCATACCATTGGAGTGACGGTGTCGCTGTTTGATAACCTTGGACATGCACGCAGCCTGTACGTGGATGAGTTTATCACCTACGACTCGTTAAGCGAGCGCATGCTCCATGTGATAAAACGCTGCCAGGCAGTCATTGCCCTGCCTGGCGGTATCGGGACGCTGGCAGAAGTATTTGTCGCCTGGAATCTGATACAGGCGGGAGAGGTGCCGCGCATCCCGCTGATCCTGCTGGGGGAAACCTGGCACGATATTGTGGGGGTTATTTACGGAACAGGCCGGTATATTCGAGAGGACACCATGCACCTGATCAGGGTTGTCCGCACGCCGGAGCAGGCAGTCACGCTGCTCAACGAGTGGGGCTGATTCCTTGAAACAGCGCTTTCTGCGGGGTATAGTTGATAAGAATTGGACATGTCATGTACCAATACCAGATGATACAGGAGTAATTTTCTAATATGGCTAAACCTTTTGCTGTTACTGATGCAACTTTCGAGGATGAGGTGTTGGACTCAAGCGTCCCCGTACTGGTCGATTTTTGGGCGGAATGGTGTGGTCCCTGCAAGATGATCGCTCCCATTGTTGAAGAGATAGCCAATCAATATGATGGGCAGGTCAAGGTCGCGAAACTGGATGCTGATGAAAATATGAATACCATGCAGGCCTATGGTATCCTGGGCATTCCAACCCTGATCTTGTTTAAAGATGGGGAGGCGGTCGAGCGTATCACAGGCTATATGCCCAAGGATCGGCTGCTTTCCAAACTATCTCCGCATTTTGACTGATCCGGACTGACAGGGGTCGCACCGCTGGGGAGATTCTCCGGCGGTGTTTTTATAAGTGGGCTTTCTGTATCCAGGTACAGGCAGCCACAGCGTTTTGATGCTACACTACGTGGCTATGAACTGGCAGCCCACCTTAAAAAACTGTACGCTAACGGATGGCTGTGTCCACCACACCACCTTTGAGGAGAAGAAACGCGATGACTTCCAGGCAGATTGCATCGCAGGACGAAGACTACGCGCGCTGGTATAACGATATTGTCCAAAAGGCTGACCTGGCGGACTACTCGCCTGTCCGTGGTTCCATGATCATCAAGCCCTATGGATATGAGCTGTGGGAGAATATCCAGGGCGGGCTGGACCGGCGTTTCAAAGCGACCGGGCATAAGAATGCCTATTTCCCCCTGTTCATCCCGATGAGTTTCATTGAGAAGGAAAGCAAGCATATTGAGGGCTTTGCCCCCGAACTGGCTGTTGTGACTCACGGAGGCGGCAAAGAACTTGAGGAGCCGCTGGTTGTGCGCCCGACCTCTGAAACGGTGATAGGCCACGCCTTTTCGAAATGGATTCATTCCTATCGCGACCTGCCGCTGTTGATCAACCAGTGGGCTAACGTAGTCCGCTGGGAGATGCGCACCCGCCTTTTCCTCCGCACCATGGAATTTCTCTGGCAGGAAGGCCACACGGCCCATGCCACCGAAGAAGATGCAATTGAAGAGACGATGCGCATGCTGGATGTCTATGTTGACTTTGCGATCAACGAGGCTGCCATCCCGGTTATCAAAACGCGTAAGAGCGAGTCAGAGCGGTTTGCCGGTGCGATTGAGACCTACAGCATTGAGGCGATGATGGGCAACAAGTGGGCCTTGCAGTCTGGAACGTCCCATTATCTGGGACAGAACTTCGCCAAAGCGTTTGACATCATGTACACCGACGAGAGCAACGAGCGCCAATACTGCTATACCACGTCTTGGGGTGTGTCAACCCGCATGGTCGGCGCGATTGTGATGGCGCATGGCGATGACAGAGGACTGCGCCTGCCCCCACGCCTTGCGCCGATCCAGGTGGTTGTGGTGCCTATCTACCGCGACGAGGAACAGCACGATCTGGTCATGAACGCTGTGCTGGACATCTGCGATCCGCTGATCACGGTCGGGATGAGGGTCCATATCGATGACCGGGAGGGGCTTACCCCCGGGTTCAAGTTTAATGACTGGGAGATGCGCGGTGTTCCCGTCCGTATGGAGGTCGGCCCGCGCGATGTGGAGAACAACTCGGTGATGCTGGTCCGCCGCGATCAGGAGGGCAAAGCGGCCAAACAATCGGCCTCGCGTGACAATCTCATCCAGACTGTCTCGCGCTTACTCAACGACATTCACCGCGAGATGCTGGCGCAGGCTACTGCCTTCCGGAATGGCAATATCAGGCTGGTTGATACCTATGACGCCCTTAAAGAAGCTGTGACGGATAGCTGGGCGCTCGCCTATCACTGTGGGCAGCCAGCCTGTGACGCGACGGTCAAAGAGGATACCAAGGCTTCCTCGCGTGGCTTCCCACTCGATAAGAACGAAACCTGGAGCCCGGACGGGGAAAAGTGTGTGGTCTGTGGCAAACAGGCACTTGGTATGGCCTATTTCAGCCGCGCCTATTGAGTACTGGCTGCGCATACCGGGCACAAATTTTAAATCTATATACAATAGCATAGTGAGACAGGCCTCAATGCTTGTGACAGTGCAGGCAAATCCGGAGCAGGAGATGACTTTATGAAACCCTTGGCCCACACGTTTAGCATTATTGCCCTTGATCAGGAAACCGGGCAGATTGGTATTGGGGTGCAGAGTCACTGGTTTGCTGCGGGAGCGATTGTCCCCTGGGCGGAACCGGGCATCGGTGGGGTGGCGTCCCAGGCCAGCGCCGATACATCCTATGGCAAACTGGGCCTTGGCCTGATGCGCGCCGGGAAAACCGCCCAACAGGCGCTGGCTGCGCTGGTCTGTTCAGACCCGGAAAAAGACATCCGGCAGGTTGCCATGATCGACCGCGAGGGTAATGCTGCGGTGCATACCGGGAAACGCTGTATAGCCCATGCCGGTCACCAGATTGGCGATCATTTTTCCGTGCAGGGCAACCTTTTAAAGAGCGCCGATGTCTGGCCTGCGATGGCCAGAGCATACCAGAAAGCCACCGGCGATTTCAGCGAAAGATTGCTCCAGGCACTGGAAGCCGGTCAGGACGCGGGGGGAGATGTTCGCGGCAGACAGTCCGCGGCTCTGCTGGTGGTTCCCGCTCCAGACGATCCACTTAAGCGGGATACAATTACAAACCTGCGCGTGGATGACAGCCCGCACCCGCTCATCGACCTGCGCCGTTTGCTGACCGTTCAGCGTGGCTATGAATGGCATGCCCAGGCAATCTATGCCGTTGAAACAGGCGATCTTGAGGCCGCGCGCCGGCATTATACCAACCTGCGGGGTCTGGCAGTTGGGACCCGTGAGCCGCAGTTCTGGTATGCGACCGCCCTGGCTGAGCATGGTCATCTGGAAGAGGCGCTGCCCATTTTTGCCGAGGTTTTTAAAGTCGAGCCTGTCTGGCGTGATATGCTTGATCGGCTGGCTGCTGCTGGGTTTTTCCCGTCCGATAAAGACGTCATCGAGAAGGTAAAATCCGTCCCGCTGGACGACAGCAAATAGGGGCTTTACAGCGAAAACACAAAATGGACAGGGTGAGCCTGTCCATTTTGTGTTGGAGAGCGTGCGCTTACTCTGGACGGGTTACAATATGGAGTTGCAGCAGCATGTTTCCTAATGTGAGCATATCTTTATCGCTCAATGCTTTGGCAATGCCCTTACCCATTGGCACGCTGTTGATGGCAGTGCGGTTGGTGCTTCCCTGATCAATGGCAAACAGACGGGTCGGAGTAGGGCGCAGCAGGAGATGGGTGCGTGATACGCCCATCGATGAAGCGCCATAAGTCTCAAGGTCGACAATGATCTTGCCAATTTTGCTTCTGCCGCGTCCCAGGATCACATCCCCGTACAGGTCAAGTCCCAGTACCTGGCGCTCCCCGGCAGTATGCAGTTCAAGCTCAACTCGCCACGGCGTTTTGAGTAGAAGTTCGTCATCGGGCTCGGGTTTATAGGGTAGTGGATGGTAGGTCCGGTCGGTGCTGGGTGGTGTGAAACCAAAAGGTTTTGACCCGGACATGAAACGATCAAAAATCAGGCTCATTGCAAACAGCTCGCTGGCTGGCAGCATGATCGTTTCATCGCTGGACGTTTGATTATCGTCAGTCATACAAACCTCACATACAGTAAATATATCCAGTAATAAGCGGTTGATGATAACATCAATTCC
>JAFGNO010000110.1 GCA_016926985.1 Anaerolineae bacterium | reverse complement strand
TTAAACCCATTCATTGGCTATCTAGCCGACCGGGTCAACCCGCGCTTTTTTGTGATCCTGGCTCCTGCAATAACAGCCACCCTGATGACCCTTATCGGTATCATGCCTGGATACGGGTCGCTGGCCATCCTGCTCTTCGTCGCCGGTATAAGTGTGGCTGTTTTTCATGCGCCGGCGCCAGCGATGATAGCCCCCATCTCAGGGAACAAAGTTGGGCGCGGTATGAGTATATTTATGGCTGGTGGAGAACTTGGTAGGACGGTTGGCCCGATCCTGGCAGTATGGGGTATTTCCCTGTTCTCGCTGCAAGGGCTGTGGCGCTTGAGCGCTATTGGTTGGCTGACCACGTTGATTCTGTTCTTCAGATTACGCGGGGGGGCCGCCAAACCGACAGCAAGCACCGGGCTACACGACATGCTGAGCTCCGGAGGGCGTCTCTTTGTGCCCTTAACCCTGATTGCCCTATTCCGCAGCCTGCTGCAAACCTCGCTGTCAGTGTATCTGCCTACTTATATGGACCAGAAAGGCGCCAGTCTATGGCTGGCGGGAGGCTCACTGGCCGTTCTGGAATTGGCGGGCGTTGTGGGTGCCTTACTGAGCGGTTCAATCAGTGACAGGGTGGGACGGAAGCCGGTTCTGCTCGTGGCTTTTCTGGGAGCAGCACTGTCCATGTATATTTTCCTTCATAGTGAGGGGTGGTTGATTTTTTTAGTGCTTATCATGCTGGGTCTGTCAATTCTGTCCACACAGCCAGTCCTGCTCGCAGTTGTCCAGGAGCAGTTCATTCAGAATCGCTCTGCAGCAAACGGGCTGTATATGTCCATTTCATTCATTGCGCGGATGATAGCCACGCTGATCGTCGGTGTTCTCGGAGATTCGGTGGGGTTGAATACCGCTTTTGGTATCAGTGCCCTGGTGGTCCTGCTTGCCATCCCGCCCGTATTATGGCTGCCCGCAAAGCAGCCAGGTGTTCGGAGTATTTGACCGTGATAGCCACAGGGCGTTATAATCTGCGTCTGCGATTTTCTGAGTATGGGGGAGTTAACCTGCTGATGGGCCGGTCTGAGCGCCGGCCAATTATACGCTCAGAAGAGATCAAGGCAATAGGTTCAGGCGTAGTCGCCTGTTGAATAGAACTGAGAAGAGGAGGCGGCGCAGCAGGGCTGCGTTGATCATTTGCATGGACGACTTACTGAAGGCATTAGAGGCAAAAGATAACCCTAATATCCCGGACCTGCGACCGGGCGACACTGTGAAAGTACACGCGCGGATCGTCGAGGGCGAGCGAGAGCGTATCCAGATATTTCCCGGCACGGTGCTGCGGATCAAACATGGTGGCAACAACGCCAGCTTTACCGTCAGGCGAACAGCCGCTCATGGGGTTGGTGTGGAGCGAACTTTTCTCCTGCGTTCTCCCCGGATTGAACGAGTGGAAGTAGTGCGCCATTCCCATGTACGGCGGGCAAAACTGTATTTCCTACGCGACCGCAAAGGACGCCGCGCAGTCCTGAAGGAAAAACGGTAGTACCCGCGGCTCCATAGGAGCTTGTCCAGGTGGCTGACAGCCCACTGATTGGCATCTCGCTTGGATCCCGGCGTTCCCTCGTAGCAGATGTTGACTTTCTGGCAATCATGCCTACATATACGCAGTCCATATTACAAGCCGGGGGCGCACCGGTCTTAATCCCGCTCAATCTGGGGCGGGATGTTTTGCGCCAGATCTACAATCGGCTGGATGGCATATTGCTGTCAGGCGGTGGCGATATTGCTCCAGAGCGCTATGGGGTCAGCTCGCCCTCACCTTATGTCGCCCGCATTGAGCCTACCCGTGATGAAGTTGAGATCCATCTGGCAAACTGGGCCGTAGCAGACAACAAACCACTGCTCGCCATTTGCCGGGGGATTCAGGTGCTCAATGTTGCACTGGGTGGCTCCCTGATCCAGGATATACGAGAGGAGGTGCCCGGCGCCCTTCGCCATGATGCCCCGGACCTGACATGGTTTACCAGACGGGTTCATGCCGTGCAGGTTACTGCTTCAAGCAAGCTGGCCTCCTCCCTTGGTCTGGACCCTGATGCTTTATCCCTGGAAGTCAACAGCCTTCACCATCAGGCTTTGAAAAATGTAGCGGCGGAACTGACTGTAGTAGCCTGGGCTCAAGACGGGATCGTTGAGGGTGTGGAACTGCCAGGACATTGTTTTGCGCTCGGCGTACAGTGGCATCCAGAAGCACTGGTTGATCTGTGTCCTCATATGCTTAATCTGTTCACTGCCTTTGTCTGCGCGACCACAGGTGATAGCCTGTAAGGAGAAATACAGGTATGGACGAGCGCCCGATTGGTATGCTTGATTCCGGTGTTGGCGGCTTATCCATTCTCCGGGAAGTCCAATACCAGCTCTCCAATGAGAATATCCTCTACTTTGCGGATCGAGCCCACGTCCCCTATGGCCCACGCCCCGCAGAAGAAATCCGAGAGTTTGCCAGCAGTATTACCCGTTTTTTTCTGGAGCGTGACGCAAAGGTTGTCGTTCTCGCCTGTAATGCGGCCTCAGCCGCCAGCCTGCATTTTCTTCGGGAAAGTTTCCCGGATATCCCATTCGTCGGTATGGAGCCAGCCGTTAAGCCAGCCGCTGAAAACACGCGAAAAGGGATTATAGGGGTCATTACCACTGCCGCGACCTACCAGGGAGAGCTGTTTGCCAGTGTGGTTGACCGCTTTGCCGCGGATATCGATGTAAAAACACAGGTTTGCCCGGAATTTGTTGAACTGGTCGAAGCCGGGCAGTTAGATACGCCAGAAGTCTGGGCGGCTGTCCGGATGCGGCTTGCCCCGCTGCTGGAATCTGGTATCGATCAACTGGTGCTGGGCTGCACCCATTTCCCGTTCCTGATCCCTGTTATTCAGAAAGTGGCAGGTGGCAGCGTGATGATTGTTGATCCCAGCTCTGCCGTGGCGCGACAGGTAGGCCGCGTGATGGCTGACCACAGAAATGCCATAGATCACACCGGGACTATCACCTATTACACCAGCGGAGACCCTGACAGCTTCGCCCGGCTGGCAGCGCAACTTCTGGACAGGCCTGTAAAGGTCAAAGAGGTTGTCCCGGTTACCTGGGAGGGGAATGAAATAACGATCGTCTGTTGAAGCCGGGAATCAGGGAGGCACTGCCTGCTACATCGCGACACTATTGGGGAGGGAAGTGTCAGCAACCGCTTCTTTCTGATCCTGGTCTTCTAGATATGCCGGTGGGATCAACAGCAAAACCACGTGGAACTTGCTTCCGGGGAAAGTCTCTTCACTATAGCCATCGCTTTCAATCCAGATCCGCCCGCCATGGCCTTCGATAATCCCCCGTGCAATTGACAGGCCAAGCCCCGGACCGGCTCCCTTAAACTTGGTAGCTCCGGTTGAATGAAGCGCAACCGGCCCCACGCGGAAGAATTTTTCAAAGATCATTTCCTGGTGTTCTTTGTCCACACCAATGCCGGTATCTTCGATGGTGATCCGGATACTGACAGGCCTGCCTTCTTTATCCTTATCATATACCTGGCCTATGATATTGATCTTCCCGCCATCTGGTGTGAACTTAATGGCATTGGTTACCAGATTTTCAAAAGCCTGAACCAGCCGCTTATAGTCCGCTTTAATGCTCGGCAAGTTGGCAAGCCCTCGTGCAACAAGCACCTGCTTCCGGTCTTTAATCACTTCGGCGTAGTTCTCTGTTGCCAGCTTGATCACATTGGCAATCTGGGTATCAACAAACTTGAGATCCATGTTTTCAACGTCAAGCTGCGAAACATCCATCATGGCAGCAATGACTTCGGTCATGCGTTTGCTGGCGAGGCTCAGGCTGCCGGTAATATCAACGATCTCGTCCGGGTTCAACATGCGGCGTTCTGCCAGCTCGTTCAGCAGGTCGCTATATCCAAGAATCTGCGTTAAGGGTGTTCTCAGCTCATGGGAAGCAATCGTGATGAAATCGGACTTGACACTGTCCATCATTTCCAGCCGCTCATTGGTCTTACTGAGATCGTCAACCAGTTCGGTGATTTCCTCATTAAGGTTGCGCAGATCGGTGACAAGCCGGGCGTTATGAAGGGCAACAACCGTCTGGCTTGCCAGTGCTTCCAGAAGCTCAATTTCGCTATTCTGAAACGGATCGTCATTGATTTTTGGGCCAACAGCCAGAAGGCCAATCAATTCACCATCGCTGACAATTGGCGCATAAATATCCATTTCCAGGCTGCTGAAGTACTGGCGCTCGCTGTCAGGCACAAAATAAAAATCCTTGTGATAGTCAATATCATACTGCTGGAGTGGATGTCCCTCCTGAACAAGCCTCTCGTACAGCACGCTGTCCATACTTAATTCGCCAACCAATGCAGTAGCGCTGTTGCTGCCGGTATAGACAATCTGCACCCTGTCTTCCTGGCGTGAGGCGAGGAGCAGGGCGCTTTTGCGGGTAGTCAGCATGGCATTGATGGTACTGGTAGCGGCCTGTGCCAGTTGATCAAGCTCGATCATCCCGTTAACCTGCTGCGCATAACGGCGTATCGCCTCGGTGGGCGCGGTCAGATTCCGCTGAAGCAAGTTTCTTAAAGCCCAGTGTAAAAAACGGGTTAGCGGCAAAAAGATGATCGCCAGCACAACCCCCTGTCCAATAGCCAGCAGCCAGCGCTCATTGTCCTCCATGCCGGGGATTTGCAGGAAAAGCACCGCCAGGGTGCCGCTGATCGCTACCAGGCTGGTGACGATCAGCAGGATGGCATTCCCAATAATCCATCGCCCCAACCCCCGTAAGTCAACAGCCCGCCGAGCGGTTATTGCATAAACCGCGCCAGCCGCGCCCAGCAGGCGAATGCCAAACCCAATATAAATCCAGGGCTCAGTCAGCCCTGCCGCAGAGAGCGCATCGCCAAAGATCAAGAAAGGCGCAACAATCGCCCAGATCAATATACGATTGGCATACAGTGGAAGCTGTTCCAGCAGAAAGCGCCGCCAGATCAGGAAAAACAGGATGAGGGTGGTAAGCAGCCACCCAATGACACTGATTTCGGTACCCAGTGTGGGCGATATATGGACTGTATTAACCAGCCAGGCATTAATCTCTGGCAAAGGAGCAATCGGAACCAGGTCTATCACGAGGGCGCCGACCAGCCAAATGCCAATCAGAGAGAGGCTGACCGCCAATCCTTTTGCGCCCGTGTTCAGGTAAGTCAATGTCAGGCCAAAGACCAGGCCAATGCTGATGATAAACGCACTGTTGGCAGCCAGAGTTGTTACAGGCGCCCAGTCAGCACCATTCAGTATCCCGGAAAGGGTCAGGCCATACAGCACCATGATTGGCATTGAATATGCCAGGTAGGCAATCAGCCAGCCTTCTGCCCGGGTACGCCGTGTCCGCCGGGAAAGTGATATAACCAGCAGGACAATATAGGCTGCCGCAAATGATATGGCCCCAATCATTCATTTTGTCCTTCGTCACTGTCTGGCTCTCCATGATTATTCAAATAACTTGGATCACCATTGAGCATGTAGTGGGTGCTCGAAGCCAGGACATTCTGGTCTTCTTCCAGGGCCTTTTGCCGTTCCAGCCGGCGATCCTCTTCGATCACGGCAATAGACGCCAGAACCTGTCCTTCAGCCAGGTTCATAAGCTGCACCCCCTGGGTGTTGCGTCCGATTTGCGAGATATTGTCCACGACTGTTCGCAGGGCTCGCCCACCAATTGTGATGAAGGTAACATGATCGCCGGGATGGACTGTTCGCGCATCAATAACCAGCCCGGTCTTGGAATTCTGCGCCAGGGTCCGCACGCCGAGCCCATAGCGCGACTGAATACGATATTCTGAAAGGGGGGTGCGTTTCCCATAGGCATTTTCGGTCACAATAAGCAAATCTTTTGTGGGATCATCAATAACATCTGCCCCGGCTATCTCGTCATTGCCCCGGAGCCTGATAGCGTTGACCCCGGCTGCAGTCCGCCCCATAGCACGCACATCGCTTTCTGGGAAACGGATGGATTGGCCCTTTCGGGTAACAATGATAATGTCTTGCTCCCCAGTGGTGAGCTTTACCCAGCCCAGTTCATCCTCTTCATCCAGCGAAATAGCAATCAGCCCGCTGGGTCGGACGGAGGCAAATTCTGATACCACCACACGCTTGATCCGGCCCTTGCGGGTGAGCATTGTGCAATATTCCACCTCATCAAAGTCGGGCACAGCTACTGCAGCCGTGATGTGCTCGTCAAAACCCAGAGGAAGGACCATGGCCAGTGGAACACCTTTTGATGCGCGCCCTTTGCCGGGGATCTGGTATGCTTTTTCCTGATAGACCTTTCCCTTATCAGAGAAAAACAGGATGCTGTCCAGTGAGCCCGCGGCAAACATGTGGGTCAGGACATCCTCCTCGCGCGTGATCATGCCGGTCATGCCCTTGCCACCACGGCCCTGCGTGCGATATTCCTCCGCAGATACCCGCTTGATATAGCCTTGCTGGGTCATGAAAATCAGCACATCTTCATCGGGGACAAGATCGGCTTCAGCAAACTCGCCCTCGGCGCCGGGCACAATTTCGGTGCGCCGGTCATCCCCAAATCGCTCTGCCAGCTCATTCAGATCATGGCGGATCAGGTTCAGTATCTTTCTGGGATGTGCCAGAATATCTTCCAGTTCCTCAATAAGGATGGTCAGCGACTGGTATTCTTCATCGATTTTCTGGCGTTCAAGGGCCGCCAGCCGGCGAAGCTGCATATCCAGGATAGCCTGCGCCTGCTCTTCCGACAGGCCGTAGTTGTCCATTAAGCTGATACGAGCTTGCTCTGCATCAGGACTCTGGCGAATGGTCTGGATGATGGCATCCAGGTTGGCAATAGCGATAAGGAGCCCCTCAAGGATATGTGCCCGTCTGCGCGCTCGATCCAGGTCGAACAGCGTGCGGCGCTCAATGACTTCCTGTCGGTGCAGGATATAGTGCCGGAGAATGCCCTTCAAAGAGAGTAAGCGCGGCTCGCCATCAACCAGCGCCAGCATCTGAACGCCAAAAGTATTCTGAAGGGAGGTGTATTTCAGGATGCGGTTCAGCACGGTACGTGGCTGGGCACCCCGTTTCAGTTCGATAACGATTGCCATTCCGCGCCGATCGGATTCGTCCCGCAGGTCGGCAATCATATCCAGGCGCCCCTCTCTAACCAGGTCAGCAATCCGTTCGATAACCCCGGACTTGTTGACCTGATAGGGGATTTCGGTCACCACGATGCGCCAGCGGTCGTCATTCATCGGCTCAACCTGTGTTGTGGCCCGCATGACCAGCCGCCCTTTACCCGTGGCATAGGCATTAATAATGCCCTCTGTGCCAACCACCATTCCCCCTGTGGGGAAATCCGGGCCTTTGACATACTGCAGCAACTGATCGACCGTTAGATTTTCCAGTTCTTCATCGATAGTGCCATCCTCAGGCGCGATCATTTGCTCAATCATAAAATCAATAGCCTGAGCGATCTCACGCAGATTGTGTGGCGGGATATTGGTCGCCATCCCGACAGCAATGCCCGAAATGCCGTTCAGCAGCAGATTGGGCAGCACGGCAGGAAGTACAAGCGGCTCCTGCAGGGTACCATCAAAATTGTCACCGAAGTCGACGGTGTTCTTATCGATATCCTCCAGCATCAACTCGGAAATCTGCGCCATCCGGGCCTCGGTGTAACGCATCGCTGCCGGGCTATCGCCATCAATAGAACCAAAGTTTCCCTGCCCATCGACCAGGGGATACCGCATGGAAAATGATTGTGCCATGCGTGCCATCGAGTCGTAGACAGCCGCATCCCCGTGGGGATGGTATTTACCAAGCACTTCACCGACAATGCGAGCGCTTTTCTTGTAAGGAGAGGAGGTGCGCATGCCCATATCATGCATGGCATAGAGGATGCGCCGGTGAACGGGTTTCAGGCCGTCACGGACGTCTGGAAGAGCGCGTGAAACGATTACGCTCATGGCATAATCAAGATAGGAATCACGCATTTCCTTGTTAATATCAATGGGGCGAATCGTACCAATATCCATCACAATCTCCAGGGCAATTAGCCACAGAATATTATACCCTCCCGGTGCCCTTTATACCATTTCTGGAGAGGAGGATAAGGGGCCGGAAAACCCGCCAACAGGTACATCTTAAAAAGCGAAAATCCCGGCCGCCATGACCGGGATTTGTGACTCCACCGGCTGGATTCGAACCAGCAACCCTCCGGTTAACAGCCGGATGCTCTGCCGTTGAGCTACGGTGGAAAGTGGTCGAGATTATAACTTGCCCCCTGCAGGGCGTCAATATTGAACCGTTCTCCGTTCTAAAAAGGATGGGGAACAAAGTAGTCAGGGCAGGGCAGATAATGCTCTGGTTTTCTGATCATTACGAGCGCGATACGAAGACATGACATTTGTCACTATGTACAACAATCAACTATAAGTATGCTAAACAAAGGTCGGCGTTTTTCGTTATATTTGACTCGGTGAATATACCAATCAACCAAAAAGCGCCAGAGTTACTTACAGCAAATTTGGGACCCATTTATCTAAAGCCTGGTCTGCTTATTCAGTTCACTGTGAATTTTTATCCCAATCAATACCTGCGTCGGGAACCATCCGATTCGGAGCTGCAACTCTCTGTACGGAAATGATCGAATCGGTTTGTTTCAGGTCATTTTATTCTGAAGTGAAAGGAGACTCCTACCATGCCAGACAGCTCAATGGGGAAAAGCTTCTACCAACAGGTGGTAGACGCCACTCCCGGGGGTGATGTGCTGGCGACCTGCCTGCAGTGCGGCACCTGTGGTGGTTCATGTCCATCAGGAGCGGATATGGATGCAACGCCACGTAAACTGTTTGCGATGATTGCGGCAAACATGGAAGATGAGGTGCTGAGCAGCAATACCTTCTGGTATTGCGTTTCCTGCTACTACTGTACGGTGCGGTGCCCGCAAGAGATACCCATAACCGATCTAATGTACACGCTCAAACGGATAGCTGTGTTGAAGGGCCACTATCACAAAGACTCGCATGTCCCGTTCTCAAGCAGCTTTATTGGCTTTGTAGAACAATACGGGCGGAGCTTTGAATTTGGCTTGGTTACACGCCATCACCTGGCTCACGCGCCGCTTAAACAACTTGGGAAAAGCACCTTGGGGCTGCAGATGATGCAGAAAGGTCGCCTGACACTGACGCCCGAGCGGATCAAGACCCTTCCCCAGTTGTCTGCAATCTTAAGCGAAGCCAAGCGCGTTTCTGCACAGCAGGAGGTGTGATGTGACAGCAGAAAAAGGTCACTACGTGTACTATCCCGGTTGCTCGCTTGGCGCAACCGCAAAATCCTATGACATGTCGACAAAGCAGGTTGGCGATGTGCTGGGGATGGTTTTCCATGAGGTTGAGGACTGGAACTGCTGCGGTTCAACCGAGTA
>JAFGNO010000012.1 GCA_016926985.1 Anaerolineae bacterium | reverse complement strand
TGGCCAGCAGGATTTTCAGATCGTCCAGGTTACCGGTGCTCATAACTCCCCCTTGAAAAATATATTCCAGCTAGCAAATGACTATCAGCCTGCCAAAACAATCCAATTGCCTTATTGCACTACTCATCGTACAATAGCCGTAATTCTAAGGAGATACCAATGAACCCTTTACCGTGTTCTAACCTTGGGCCAAAAAAAGAAGAAACTCCCTCAATACATATTTCAGCCGGCAGAGATATTTATTCTACTGGTGACATTGGCCCCGGTTCTGCACTGGGTAATGGCCGCGTCTATGCACAGAATATCGCTGAAGGAGACATTGTTACCCAGGGCAGCAGCGATCAGGACCCCAGGGAAGAGTTCACCACCAATATCGATGCGCTGAAAACACTCGTTATCCAGGCTTACCGGGCTGGCGAACTCTCCGAAAAGATGGCCCGGAAAATAGTTGCCAACCTCACCGAGTCGGCTGACCTGGCGAAAAACAATGGCAAACCGCATAAGGCCGAGATACTGCGCAAGTTAATGTATGTTGCGGATATCCTCGACGCCGCCATAGACTTTCTGAGCTCGACTAAACGAGGCGTAAAAATCCTGATAGGCGCAGCGCCTATTGCCACGCTACTGGTCAAGATAGCGACCCAGATCTTCTGATTGCGCCCCTAACTGCAGCCGCATTTTCCGGGTGCGCGGAACGATCCAGCCTAACGCCCGCAGCAGCTGGCTCTGAAGCTGGCTGCCCGGTTCCCAGGCATCGCAGGCAGGTATTTCACTGAGCATCTGCTGTATTGCCCTGGCAATAGTTACCATATCATCAGCTTGCAGGGGCGGGTCTGGCTGCCTGCGGACCAGGTAACCCAGGGCGATTGCTGCTGCACAACGGATTTCAACCAGGGGATCTTTCAGCGCTCTTAATAACATTTGTGCAACGCTTGATGTGATCTCTCGTGCCTGGGCCAGCGCACCAAAGGCGGCAATGCGAACCAGCATATTTTCCGAATGATCTGCTGCCTCCCACATGGTTGGCAGGATGAATGCCGGTGCACTGTCCAGTGACCGGCCTAAAACATCCAGAGCCAATGCCCTGAGACCGGGTGGCCTGTATTGGTCAGGAAGGCTGCCCTTTGGATTAGAGGCCGCCATCTGCGACAACCGGTTGATGATGTGCTGCGACAGGTCGTGTTCCTTCAGGCAGTCAGCAATCATCTCTCCCATCTGTTCCCAGTTCGCGTCCAAAGCCTGCACCAACGCCAGAAGCGCACGCTCAGGTAAATGGCTCAGGGAAGCCAGAGAACGAACAGCCGACCGGGTGATTGGGTGATCGGGGAGATCAACCAGCGCGATAAGATAATCAATGATCATGTCACCAGGATTGCTCATATGAGCGATGGTCCTGATCGCTTCTTCGCGAACGGCCACTTCCTGATCGCTGAGCAATAAATGCAAAACATATTGCAGGTTATCATCAGGCTCAGCGACATGGCGCAGGGCCCTGGCAACTGCCTGCCTAACCTGATAGATCGCGTCTTTTGCAGCGTGACGCAGCATATGCGCTGCCGGGTTGTAATTCAGTCCCTTAACAACCAGTGGCTCTATCGCAAGAATCCGAATATTGTCAGCCGGGTCGTCCAGCCTTGCCAGCAGGGCATTGAGCACTTCATGGGTGTTGTTGCGACATTCTGCCAACGCCCTGACTGCCGACCGGCGGACACGCACATCCGGGTCTGCCGACCAGGTTACCAGATGCGCAACAACCGGGGCCGGTAGATCCACGGGGCGGGCAAATATCCCCACAGCACCCGATAGAAGTTTTGAATCAGCATGGTCAAGCATATTGCAGATGACCTGCAGGACATCTTCATCCAGATTCGAGGCAGCAGCCAGTGCAGCTACAGTGAGCTGCTGGATTTCTTCATCGCGGCTATTCATCAGGTTCAGCAGTTCGTGGATCATCCTGGGCGGGAGCGCGCCAATCTGTGGCAATCGACGGAGGCTCAGCCGCTGCTTGAGGGGATCCATGCTGATGAGATACCCCATCCACATCTGGATCACATCATCCGGAATCGGCGCCGACCGGCACAGGACCTCCCTGCTTTTCTGGCTGACCTGCTCGTTTTCATCAGCCGTCAGTAGCATGAGCAAGAAATACGCCTCAAAGGACAGGTCCTTCATCCTGCCCAACGCCTGCACTGCCGCCCGCCTTGCCAGGAGCGGGGCCTTGGTACCCAGCTCGACAAGTTCTTCCTGAGCCTGATCCTGAAGAGACGGGAAAAAGGTCAGCGCATCGACTGCGTAAGCCTGGACATGCTCACTCGATGCCTTGAGGTTTGCAACTGCGATCCGGAGTGCGATCGCCCCGGCGGAAGTCCCATCAAGGCTCATGAGCAGGCGACGCGCCTGGTCAAATATTGGGGTGAACCTTCCAAGGCTCCCGCGATCACCATGCAGCCAAAAATCCATCAACTGGCTGACAATCCACTCAGCGCGCTCAGGGCGCACTTCTACACCCTTGCCAAGCAATCGGGCAGCATAAAAAAGGTCGCGTTTCAGCAGCGAATCGAAGGAGGTTGCAATACGACCAAATTCCCCGCTCCCCTCTCCGCGCATCAGAATGGCCGTTTCGATCAGTTCGGTTGCGTCTTCAAACGAGGTCAGGGCCTTGTACCCAACCGCCAGTGCAATCACGTTATTCCAGCGAGGATTATGCAGATCATCACGGATCCGGCGCGCAGCCAGTCGATAGCTGGAGATAATGTGCCGGGCAGCAAAGTACTCCTGAACACCCTGGAAAATGAAACCAAACCGCTGTGTCTCCATCTCGACAAGAACGCCCGGACGGTTTCGTAAAATGCTGATGAGCCGGTCAACCGCAGCCGCGATATGGCGATCCCCTGTTGTGGGACGCATTTCTCCCAGGATGCGCTTCAACATGTCGCGCAGGTCAGCCTCCGAGATGAGCCCGCTCGGATTCAAGGAATGGACAGTATGAGCCAATGCCCCCAGCAGGGGGATCAGTTCATGCTCCAACACAGAAGGCTCTCGCCCTTCCACCCGGGGAAGCTGCCATTCACTTAACAGAACATTGGTGGCCAGTTGATAGACTGCCGCAGGCTGGGCAGGGAGGAACATGCCCGCCTGATAGATGCCTGTCAGCAAGCGCAGCAGCAGCGGGGTATTGACCGTAGCGAGCAGCCGGGGATTGGAGGTGATTTCCCTGGCCAATGCCATCGCATCGGAATAGGTCTGCCGCATAACCTTTTCCCCCGCGGGCTTGGGGCGGCTGCCCTCCACCAACACACGGCGCCAGTTATACACAAAAGACCGGATCTGGTACCTGTCAAACGGCTGAATGAGATAACCCACAAAGCTGCCCAGCAGCGGGGCTGTGTGATAGCCTGAAAGCTGACTGGTCACAACGATCCGGTTCCCAACAGAACGCCAATTGGCAGCAGCCTCTGAAACACGGGAGACCAACGCCCGCCGGTTTTCGTCAGTAACCACCTGATCCAGGCCATCAAGCAGCAGCATGCAGCGTCCTTCGTCCAGAAGGGCCTTCAGCAGGGCCGCAATATTCTCATCCTGCACCAGGTGCGCGATACTGTCGGTGGCAAATTTCTCCAGGGTAATATTGGCGTCCCAACGCTCAACAAAGTCAGCCAGATCAATGTAAATCGGCACTGGACGGGGCAGCTCCGGGCTGTTGCCATTTTTGCCTGGCACCTCCTGCCGTACCGGTTGGGACAATGCATCGAGATTAACCCGGGCATACTCCAGCGCCAGATATCGGAGCAGGGTGGTCTTTCCTCCACCACCCTCGCTGATGATCAATAATTCCGGGTGCTTTGTTACTGCCTCATGGACCAGGATGCCGGGGTGATCCAGCAGTTCGCGATAGCCGAGCGGCTCCTGATAAATATACCACTCAGGATCATCGTAATCCGCCATCTGGTAGCGAGTATATTTTTTCAGCTGTGCGTAATCTGTCAGAGGCACCAGTTTTACCGGGATATAGATATCTTTAAGCAGGATGGCGGTGTTTTTACTGCGGGGGTAGCCCCGGTAATCAATGCTCCCTATCTTATTGATGCAGGATTGAAGATAGATGGTCAGGCTGGCAGTATCAAACTGCCCGGCCAATGGGGAAAAATACTGTTTCCCATCTGTGACCGATGCCGGGTCGGTAAGGCTGTCGACCACACCAAGGAATTCCTGGAGACTGAAGATATCCTCAAAGTCAGGGTTCTGCGCGATCAGATTGCGTTCAACATATGCAAGAAATTCCTGCATTGGAAAGACCATCTCATCCCACGAAGCGGGAAAATGCCGGCCTGCTTTCAGGGTGATTTCGCGCTGAATTTCCGGATAGAGATCCCAAAGATATTCGGCCACACCAGGGGAATGAAACAAGTACGCACCCCATAAATATTCCAGAAAGGCATCAAGCCCTGTTCCTGCACAATCGATGAGGTCTGCAGTCAATTGAAGGAATTGACTATGCCCGGAGGAATAAGCGCCAGCAGATTGGACGAACTGCTCCTGTGCATCATGAACTGCCTGGGCAATCAGATTATAATCAACCAGATCCGTTAACCAGAGTTCAAGGACAGTGTAGCGCGAATGGTTGGTTTGTTCGCCTTTATTGAGCGCCTGCTGGATCAGGTCCCCAAGTAAACGAATACCCGCTTCAGTTATGGCTTCCGTAATCAACATGTGAGGCATTCGATCTTGATCTTTCTGCGCTGAATAAGCCTCAATGGTTAGTAATTGGTTATAAAGGTCTTGCCAAATGACAAAAAAGCGCGTATAGTAATAATTGCACCAACTTAATTATAACTATATTATAACATAAACCTTTGTTTGTAAACTGGTTTTTAACCGTGAGCCCCTACACAATTGAATGCAGAGCAACACCAGATATTGAACCACTACTGTAAACTGCGTAGGTCCTGATTTATGCACTATGTACTATAGAATAAATCAGAGGGCTCTCTGTGACTGACGGAAATTCCGGCATGGCTGGTGAGTATTACGATCAATACTGTATTGTGTGTTAATGTCACATAATGCCAGATATCTATTAACACACAACTGCACAAATCCGAAAACCGTATAATCCAGTTGTAAATGGATAAGAATGATGACCCTTTTAACCCTCTGGCCTTATTTTCTGCTTATCCCTGCACTGTTACTGGGTATCACACTGGGCTGGCACCTGCGCAGCGGCGGCGTCAACGGGCTGCATGACAGGACACGCCAGGTACACCAATCAAACGACCAGGCCCGCCAGGAGCTGCAAGGTGCCGAATTGGAATTGATGGATTTAAAAAGGTGCCTGTCAGATATCAATCAGGATATCACAATTGCCCGGTCTCAACTTCAAACCCTCAAAAACCAGTACGCCAACCTTCTGCTCGAAATTGACGAGCAGCGCGAAGCAATTACCAGTGCTTGCACCACCGAACCCACCTATGATAGCAACCCGGTAGAGCATGACCTGCGGGAAACCCGGGAGGACCGGTTGCTGTCAGAAATCGATACCGACGACAGAGATATTTTCATGCTGGAGCAAATCTGCAATCAAAACAAGGCACGGATTGCCAGCTTCAACCAGCAGCTTGACCTGCAGCAGCGCGACCTGGGAATGCTCCAGGGGGCAATCAACAGGAAGAACTCCGAGATAGAGGCGGCAGAGTCATTGATTGAGCAGCGGGAAAGTGAACTGCGCCGCCTGGCCCGTACGCGCCGGCAGGTTGAAAAAGATATCGAATGCGCGAACATACACCTGTCCCAATGCCATGAAAAACTGTCCCGGATTGTTGATTCGCAGCCACGAAAGGTTGTAATATCCCAGCAATCATCCCGATCTGTCCTGAATAGTGAACCAGATTCCTTCCAAGAATAGGATCAAAATTCCGAGCAGGAGCAGCCACAACCTGCTCGCCGCACAACCAGATGACCAGCACCGGATACTAAAACATTGTATATGGGCGGACACCTGACGTCAAAGACAGGTATCCGCCCATATGAAATCTCCCTTGTGGGCAGGAAACAAATAGGTAGATCAGGTGGCTGCCGGGGATTCGCGCAGGGCTGCCTCCAACTCTGACTGAATATAACGAAAAATCGCTGCCAGAGGAAGATGGTCGTGACAGGACTGCTCACACATCCCACATCCCGCACAAGAAAGCAGCCAGTCAATGACCGTCTTGCGGTTAAGCGATTCCTTTACCTGGCCTGTTGAATATATCGGGCAGACATTCAGGCAGGCCTGACAGGTTTCACAGTCAGACAGGTGATCGATCAGACCATCAACGGTCATCACGAGGTCTGTTTCCAGGGCCTGTGTTATCCGTTCAAAAGCCCGATTCCGGCGCTCCTGAATGCATTCTCGCATCTGATCATGCTGCACTACCAGCGCCTCCGGCGCCTGACCAGTCACCAATGGGGCTATATCAAGTGTGTTCTGAAGATGGGGACTATGAACTGAAATGATAACGCGCGTCTGCGCTGGAAGCCCCAGGATATCAATGGTGAGGTCTGCCCCTGATGGGATTGGATCGCGGCACATCTGACAGGCAGGACGATAGCGGTACATAGCAACCCCGCCCTGGCGGGCAAAGCGCAGCACCTCACGAGTCAGCTTCTCAGACCCACCGCGCCACTTGAATTCCTCTTCGGTAAACGTACCCAGACAGTCCACGCCGATGAGCGTAAAGTTATCAAGGGCAATGGCGCGATTTCCCACAATAGCGCCAAGTGCCCTTATCTCGCAGGCCCGAAGAACCGCGGCAAAGCGCTTTCCCGGATGAGCTTGGAGGCGATCAGCAACCAACCTGGCGCTGTTAACCATCATGATCGGCGCAAACGGGTCAACACTACCCAGCAGGTCAGGCGATTCATAAACGGTTGGGAGAACTGTCTGTTTCTTATAGCCCGGCGCCAGCATGGCGTCCAGTTCCAACTCCCGGTACAGGCCAGAGAGAAACTGTCGAACAGACCGGGGTGTCTGTCTTCCTGTTTCAAGAAGCCAGCGGCTGACGGTCATATCTCCTCCCCCCGCTACAGCAACCTCATATCATACCCTAGCGCTCAATCCGCCCGGCAAGGATCTCGGCAATATCCATCACCTGGATACGCTCCCCGACCCCCTGAGAACGAATGGAATCATCAAACATCAGAAGGCAATAGGGGCACGCGGTTGCAACGACATCAGCGCCAGTTGACATTGCTTCTGCCAGCCGGACATTGCTGATACGTGTTTCAGCATTTGTTTCCAGCCACATCTGCCCACCACCGCCGCCGCAGCAGAACCCGTTTTCCCGCCTGCGTTTCATTTCCCGGGTTTTCACCCCGGCGTCTTTCAGCAGGCTGCGGGGTTCATCCATCACCCCATTATAGCGCCCCAGGTAGCACGAGTCATGGAAGGTGATGGTCTGACCATCCCCACCAGCCATAGCCGGCAGTCCAATTTCGTTCAAGTACTGGGTGTAATGCAGCACCTCGAAATCCCCACCAAACTGCGGATATTCATTCTTCAGTGTGCTGAAACAGTGCGCACACTGGGTGACAATACGGTTAAACTTGTATTCACCCAGCGTTTCAATGTTTTGCTCAGCCAAAACCTGGAACATGTATTCATTACCCAGGCGACGGACTGTTTCACCGCAGCAGCTTTCAGCATTGCCCAATATCGCAAAATCTACATTTGCTGCTTTCAGCAGGTCAAAAAAGGCTTTGCCAGCTTTTTTGCTGCGATCATCGTATGAAAAGGCACAGCCCACAAACACCAGTACATCAACCTCTTCACCGGGGTTTAGGATCCGCACACCCAGTTCATCCGCCCAGGCCTCGCGGTCTGCTGCCGGAAGTCCCCAGGGGTTGTTCTGGCGCTCAATATTCCTCAAGGCCAGTCCTGCGGACTGGGGAATAGAGCCAGTCATCAGAGCCTGATTTCGACGCACCTCAATTACGTCAGCGACCGGGTTGATGAACAGCGGGCACCGATCCAGGCAAGCTCCGCAGGTGGTACAGTGCCAGACATAATCATCACCCAAAACTTCGCCCAATTGCCTGAGGTCAGCACCATTTTTAGCCGCGACCAGGTCATCAACCATTGCCCCTCTTAACGTCTGGATCAACTCTCGCGGAGAGAAGGGATTCCCCGCCGCTGTAGAGGGACAAACCTCCTCACAGCGCCCACAGCGCACACAGGCATCCAAAGACAGCAATTGATATGGTGTAAGCTCATTGATAACGCCAGCGCCGAGAATTTCAGCCTCTTCAATATTCTCGATTGGAGTCAAAGCGGCCTTTTTGCCCCGCATCCTGAGCACAATATTAAGCGGGCCAATGATCAGGTGCCGCAGCTTGGTAAAAGGAATACTGGCAACAAAGACCACGCCGCCAATCATATGCGCCCAGTAGAACCAGTAATGCAAGTCCCAGGCTATTTCAGAGTTCATACCCAGACCGCGGAAAAGCTGCGCTGCGACATTGCCTGCTGGCGACCAGCGCGCCCACGCCGGATCGGCGCCGACAATGCGAATGCCTTCAGATGTAAAACCAAGAAGCGGGATAATGAGCAGGAGGGCGATTGCATACCAGTCATCCCAACGCGTCTCAAGGGCTTTGGGGCGCAGCACTAACCGCCTGAACAGTGCCATCAAGGCCCCCGCCAGAATGGCAAGCCCGGCAAGGTCCATCACCAGTTCAAAACCCAGATAAGCGTTATTGACCGGGAACAGGTCTCCAAGCTCAACAAACGGTATAAAGAGCTGGATCTGCATCAGGCTGATAGCGGTCCCGATCAACTGGATGGTCATCCCCCAGAAGATGAGCGCATGCATGATCCCGGCATAGAGTTTTGAGAGGACACGAACCTGCACAACTGCATGGACAAAGAAATCGCGGATCCCCAGCAGAATTGCTTTACCGTTGATCTGTGGAGCTTTCTGCACATCGGCTGGCATTGTACCGGTTGTCATGCTTCCTCTTCTCCCCCAATATAGATCAGGCCATCTTCACCCGTAAAGATCCGTATTGTTTCAAGTGGCAGGGGCGGTGGTCCTGAGATGACGCTGCCATCCAGCGGGTCAAAATATCCCTCATGGCAGGGACACCGAATTTGACCGGTGTCCGGCTCCCAATTCACCAGGCAGGCGAAATGGGTGCAGACAGCCGAATAGGCACGCAGACCTTCCCCTGTGTTGATAACCAGCACCGGGTAACGTCCAAACGGGATAGTTTTAGACTCGCCAATCCCGATCTCATCCGGTGGGCCCACCAGCACAGGCTCGGAAGGAGCCTCTGCCAGGTCTTTCGGATAGAAGTAGGCAATAACCGGAATGGATAGTGCCGTAAAGCCAGTCACAGTAGCAGCCCATCCGGCAATTTTCATGAACTGACGGCGTGTCAGATTTTCAGCCATTACGTTACCTCCCCCAGAATTGTCAGCACAATCACCCCAATCATGAACACGACAACGGCAACAATACGCCATCGCATGGGGCGCTGGGACTGATCTGGGCGCCGATCGATGAACGGCCAGATTACAATAATCAGGAATCCCACAATGGGTATCAATACGCCCAGCGTTTTAGGAACATATTTGAGAAGCTGGTACAAAAACAGGAAATACCATTCCGGCTTGGTATGATCGGGGGTAACCATCGGATCGGCGGGGTCATCCAATCCCACCGGCATAAATGCACCCAGCACCGCTACCAGCACCACCAGAGCAAGCACTCCCAGAGTGACATAAAACTCGGTAAGCACGTGATCCGGGAAGAATGGGATGGTCTCGAATCTTCGGTCCTTTTTTTCTTCTGCCATATCACACCTCAGGTCTACAGTGGCTCTGCAACGCCCTGGCGCCGGATCATGAGAAAATGAAGCCCCATCAGGGCAACAGTAACCAGCGGCAAGGCAAAGATATGTACCGCGTAGAAGCGGCTCAGTGTAGCCTCGGTGACTGCCCACCCGGCACGCAGAAATATCAACGCAACGATGCCCAGGTCGGGGACACCGCCTGCAATCTCCGTGCCCACAGTTGTCGCCCAGTAAGCACGCTGATCCCAGGGAAGCAGATAGCCGGTGAAGCCAAAGGCCAGGGTCATGAGCAAAAGCAATGTCCCGCCAACCCAGTTCAGCTCACGGGGCGCTTTGTAGGCTCCCGTGATAAACACCCGGAATGCATGGGCAACACACATCACGATCATGCCATTTGCCGCCCAGTGATGGATCGCCCTGATGGAGGCTCCAAACCGCACCTGTGTCTCAATAAACTGGATGCTGGCATAGGCCTCGTCCGGAGTCGGCTTGTAATAGAAGGCAAGCATAATCCCGGTCAGTCCCTGTACCACAAATAGAAATGCGGTGATCCCTCCCAGGCAATAAAACCACTGAGTGGCAAACCTGGGAACAGGCTTTTTGAGAACCTTTTCCAGCGGTTCCTTGATGCTGTAACGTTCTTCCACATAATCGGTGGCTCGTGCCAGCAGGGGTTTCCAGCGATCCCTGCTCACCCAGGTGCTGGCGCTGCGATAGAGGCCAAACACAAATACCAACCCGGCGAGACCAAAAACGCCCCAGCGAGCAGTGGGCGTCCAGATGCCTGTATCCTCGCCCTCAAGGTGACAGTGCTGGCAGGTGTTTTGCTCAACCGGGGGGGGCGCTATTGTGACAGCGGTGCCTTCAGCCGGATCGGGTTCAGGCAGATTGACGACGCCATCCTCCGGCGCCCGGGTATAAGCCGGGTGGGCAATAAAAGCAAGCAGTCCCAACAAAGCCAGCATCATGCCACCGGTAAGCAGCAAACGATGTGGTTTCAGGTGCATAAATCACCTCCAGTTTTAAACAGGTCAGGAATCATAACACTGTAAATAATGGCTTCCGAGAATAGCCAGTGCGATTATGAGTGAACGAAATATGTGAAAACCTTACGTGCTATAGCGGTGGAGAGAAAAATGGTGATGGCAAATACTCCGTTTTATGACATTCACCTACCGACCGGTCGGTAGAATAACGGACGAGTATAGCCGGAGTATAGCAGTGTGACAGTTATAGCGTCAAGATGACATTCATCCTGAATCAAGCATAAAAAGAGACTATTCCGAAAGCGATGAAGAGGAGAGCGTCGCCTCAGAATACCCGGATGAACTGGTGGCGAGAAGGCCCCACTGTCACCATACAAATAGGCCGATTGACAAGTCCCTGGACATGATCAATATAGTCCCGCGCAGCGCCGGGGAGGTCATCAAGCTGCTGAATATCAGAGATCGCGTCATCCCAGCCACGCAGTGTCTCGTAAACCGGTTCGCACCGGGCCATCATCAGGTGATCGCCCGGGACTTCATGCATCAGTTCACCCTGGCACATATAGCTATCCGCCACAGACACCTCCTCAAAGCCACTGAGGATATCCAGCTTGGTGAGCACAATATCAGTCAACCCATTGATCCGGGCGGCATAGCGCAGGACTACCGTGTCCAGCCAGCCGCAGCGGCGAGGCCGACCGGTGGTGGTTCCATATTCATCCCAGGGATTTTCTCCGGTACCGCGCAGCTTATTGCCTAAATCGCCTTCCAGCTCGGTTGGGAATGGGCCAGATCCCACGCGCGTACTGTAGGCTTTGGCAACACCTGTCACGCGGTCAATGTATTTTGGCGCAATCCCCAGCCCGGTAATAGCCCCCCCAACCGTTGGCGATGAGCTGGTTACATAGGGATAATGCCCATGATCGATATCCAGCAGCGTGCCCTGGGCGCCTTCGCACAGCACCCGCTTTCCATCCTCCAATGCCCGGTGGAGCAGCAATGGAGTGTCTGCGATGTAGGCACTCAGAAACTGCGCGGCATTCGCCAATTCATCGGCCATTGCCTCGCCATCAACAGCTATTGAGCCATACAGCGTGGTCAGAATCCGGTTGCCGATGACAATCCGCTCTTTTACGGCTTCAGCAAAGCGATCTATGTCCCGCATTAACCCCGCGCGCAGGCCCATCCGGCCCACTTTATCCATGTAGGCTGGCCCAATGCCGCGCCGGGTTGTTCCAATTGCCCCGGCCCCACGCTGGTTCTCTTTAGCACTATCCAAAGCAGTATGGATTGGGGTAATGATATGCGCATTCTCTGCAATCCGAATCCGGTCAGGAGAAATGTCAACGCCCCGGCTTTCCAGTACCCGCAGCTCCTCTACCAACTTTAAGGGGTTGATGACCATGCCATTGCCCAGTACGCATACCACGTCCTGGTGCAAGACACCTGAGGGGATGAGGTGCAGCTTAAATGACTCGTCTCCTACCTGAACGGTATGCCCGGCATTATCGCCGCCGGCAAAGCGTGCAACAATGTCGGCATCCTGCGCAAGCAAGTCGGCCACGCGGCCTTTACCCTCATCTCCCCACTGCATTCCAACCACAACATGTGCGGGCATCAGTTTTTTCCTTTACTACCAGAGCGGTCAGTCAGAAGGCTGAGCGTCAACTCCCAAAATACTTGCCGCAGCTTTAGCCAGCACCGCAGCGCCGATTACAAGGGCCTCTTCATCAAAGTCGAAGCGGGGGTTGTGGTGAGGGTAATGAAGGTCACGTGCAGGATTCGATGACCCGATAAAGAAATAACACCCGGGGATATCTTCCATCAGAAAAGAGACATCTTCTGCGCCCATTGTCCGTTCATCACGAACAACATTAGCGTTGCCCACAATATCTGCCGCGATCGCAGCAATTTGCTCAGATAACTCCCTGTCATTATCAACAGCAAGGGTCATTTCCGCAATTTCGACCGATGCGTCACATTGGCAGGCCGCAGCAATTCCCTCAATAAGAGTAGTCAATCTCTCATGGACCAGGCGTTTGGTATCTTTCTTATAGGTGCGAACCGTGCCGGTCATTTCAACGCAGGCCGGGATCACGTTAAAGACATCCCCACCCTTTATCGTGCCCACGCTCACGACTGCCGTATCCAGTGGGTGCACATTACGGCTGACAATCGTCTGAAGGGCATTAATGATTTGCGCGGTCGCGACAATTGGGTCGCGAGTCTGGTGCGGCGCAGCCCCATGGCCGCCATGACCGGTAATGACGCATTCCCAGATATCCGAAGCTGCCATCGCCGGGCCGGGGGTGACAGCCACTTTCCCAACCGGCAGGTCATTCCAGAGATGAAGCCCGATGGTGTAGTCCGGGCGGGGGTTTTCCAACACGCCATCTTTGACCATGGCAGAAGCACCCTCGCCAATCTCTTCTGCTGGCTGAAAGACGAATTTCACACGCCCACGGAGGGCGTCCTTGTGTTTGCTCAAGATTTCGGCAACAGCAAGCCCAATGCTCGTATGCCCGTCATGTCCACAGGCATGCATTTTCCCAGGGGTCTGTGACACATAACCGGTTTCATTAGCCTCCTGAATGGGTAATGCATCCATATCAGCCCGCACCAGCAGGGTTGGGCCAGGTTGGCCGGTTTCCAGCAGGCCGACAACGCCAGTCTTCCCAACACCGGTCTGGACCTCCAGCCCAAGCTCCAACAAGCGGGCGGCCACAATTCCCGCTGTCCTGACCTCTTCAAATGCCAACTCTGGATGCCGGTGGAAATCTTGTCGGCGCTCAACCATTGCAGGGCGCAGAAGGGTTGCCTGTTGATAAAAGTCAATCTCCATTATGCTGTCGCTCCAACCAGGACTCAATGAAAAAAGACTCCTCGGGGCAGCCGGGAGCCTGGCATGTCGCTACTGTTTTGAACTATCCGGGCTTTTACGGCCACGCCTGCGGCGCGGGCGTCGCTTTCCATCCGATCTGTACTGCTGGTCTTTTGACTCTTTCTGCCGGGGCAAAGGCTCTTTCCCGGTATCTGCTGCCGGGACATCAGGAGGAACCGATGACCGCTGGCTGGCCGCGCCCTGACCGCGCTCCCCCCCTCTGGCCTCGACCGCGCGCAGTTCATCCGGTGACATCAGGTCATCTTTTCCAACTTCAAAAAAGGTGTCTTCGACCCGAACCGTCACAGTGCCTTTCAGGGGATTAACATCAACCACCTTACCTTCACCGTGCGGGGTTCCAACCAGTTTCTTAACCCTGGGCAGGCTCTTCCTGGCTTCTACATACTGCTCATATTCATAGCCGAGACAGCAGCGCAGCCTTCCACACATCCCCGTGATCTCCGTAGGGTTAAGCGATATCCCCTGCGCCTTTGCCATCTTGATAGAGATTGGGCCGAATTCGGTCAGGTGCGATGCACAACAGCGAGGAGCGCCACATGCTCCATATTCCCCAAGTGTTTTTGCGGCGTCGCGAGTGCCGATGCGGCGCATCTCCACACGCGAACGAAACTGGCGCGCCAACTGCCTGCGCAGACGGGTGGTGTTAACAATCTCTTCGCTGGTATAGATAAACGCCAGCACACTTCCATCGTAGTTATAGGATGCCCTGACGAATTTGGCCCCGTCAAGCTCTTTATGCTCCAAAGCAAGCTCACGGCAGATTTCCAGGGCCTCCTCCGCTTTGGCCTCGTGCAGTTTTTTCATCAACAGGTCACGGGCAGTGGCCGGACGCATGATCGGTTTTACTCTTACCGATTCAACCCGGTGAGACGGGATAAAGCCCATAATCTGCCCTAACTGCCTGCCGCGAGCTGTTTCCACTATGACATAATCGCCAAGCTCAACATCAGGGTAGGCAGATGAATCGAAATGATACAATTTGCCAACTTCATAAAAACGGACACCCACCACATGATGGGCAGTTGGTGCCGCCATTGCGTTTCTCCGTTACAAGCGCTACACCGGGCGCGATCTTTCTTATAGTCAGGCTATGGTCATAGTTTAGAAAACGCTTCCTGAAACCGCAAGAATTCCAGCAATAAAAAAGCAGGCCAACGACCTGCTACATGTTATCTCCTGGCTGCGGCTACTCGATAACCGTTATCGGTATATCATCGCCCTCCTGATCCAGGGCCATTTTGCTCAACCGTATCGCAACCATACCTGCAATAGCACGCAAGGCCACGGCAGCAGGAGAATCCGGATCAGCGATTACAATGGGTTGTCCTGCGTCGCCGCCAACCCTGACTTTCGAATCGAGCGGGACAGCGCCAAGAAATGGGATATTCTGCTGTTCAGCAAGTTTTGCGCCGCCGCCTTCCCCAAAAAACTCGCCGCTCATATTCTCAACGATCCCGAGCAGCGGGACATTCACCTCGCGGAACATTGCGACCCCGCGCAGGGCATCGCCAACCGCAAGCTGCATAGGCTGGGTTACAATTATTGCCCCGGATACCGGGACGGTCTGGGCCATGGTAAGCTGCGCATCGCCGGTTCCAGGTGGGAGATCAACTATCAGGTAATCGAGCTCCCCCCAGTTGACATCGGTGAAAAGCTGGCGAACTGCACCATGGATCATTGGCCCCCGCCAGATGACGGCCCTGTCCGGGTCCATTAAAAACCCCATACTGATCACCCTGACACCATATGATTCCAACGGCTGGAGTTTATTCATACCGGTAATTGGACGCTTGCCCTCAAGGCCCATGAGCAGCGGCAAGTTGGGCCCGGTAATATCGGCATCAAGCAACCCAACCGAGGCGCCGCTGGCAGCCAAAGTAACTGCGATATTCACAGCAACTGTGCTCTTGCCCACGCCTCCCTTACCACTGCTTATGGCGATCAGGTTCTTGATCAGCAGGCCGTTCTTGCCATAGAGCTGCGGGTTGGCCGGTATATTTGAGGCCACCATGACGTCAACCGAGCTAACCCCTTCAACAGTCAGGACAGCGCCCCGTATTTGCTCAACCAGCTCATCGATGTAGGGGCAAGCGGGTGTGGTCAACATCAGGGTCAGGGATGCCCTCCCATCAACCACCTCCAGATCGCGGATCATGTTAAGTGCGACAAGGTTGTCGCCCAGCTCTGGTTCCATGATACCGCCCAGCCCGGATAGAATTAATTCGTTCAAGGATTTGTCTGTGTTCAGGATGGCCTCCTTATTTCCCGATTATTTAGCCAGAATCTGATATGCGCTCGTTTGGGGGGACTGTGCCGGTTTGCTGCCACTTCACAATGTCGGCGTAAGCCTGCTCAAAAGCGGCAACCAGTTCAAGATCGCTCTCTTTGAAACGGGTGATGGTCTGTTGAGCACAGAGTGTACAACCACGCATGGCCCGGTAGCTGTCCGAGTGACAGGTTAAACATCCATCAAGACGGATCATCATCAGGGTAAATGCCTGCTTCTCAATGCTATCATCAGAGCAGGCCAAAACCCGATCAATCAATGCCTGCCATTCTGCTCCCCGAAGGTTCCGCAAAAAAGGAATCACCCGGGCGGGGAACAAAATTTCAGCATCGTTCTGGAACATCATATAAAGGGCTCTTCAGCGTTCACCATCACCCACACTGAATGAGTAGAGATAGCCACAGAAATACACCTGCCCTGCGGGCATATCTTACCCAATCTCGCCCACAGGACCCTACAATCCCTCATGAGTTTAACCGGCTACCCCAGAAATCTATTTTGTCTCACGGGCAAGATGCTCTTCAAGGGCCCGTGAAGGCGCGATTTTCTGCCAGTAGCTCAACGGCTTGCTCAGTTTGGCCTTATCAAAGATATGGGCAGTTGTGCGATCATAGCTGGCAATTTCGTAGTCATGATCCATCTTGATCGCATCAAATGGACAATACTCAGCGCATAGTCCACAGTTCATGCAAATATCAATATCAATATAAAAATACTCCGGATCAGGAATCGGCCTGCCGGTCTCCGGATGTTTTCCGCGCATAATCCAGATACACTGTGGCGGACAAACTTTGGTACAAATGCCACAACTGGTGCACCAGATCTCGCCAGGATGATCGGGATGATCGTCATCATAGACAACCAGAAACGGAATATAACGAAACCGCTCAGGGACAGCCAGCTTCTCCTCCGGGTACTGGACGGTAAAAATACCCCGCGTGTCCGTACTCTGACGGGCTACAAACCCATCATCGGTGGTATAACGCCTGACTCCCCAGCGAAAATCATCAACGTACGTTTCTACAAGGTGCTTCAGGGTTACTCCCAGGCCTTTTATTATTCCAAGTCCGTACATACGACTGACTCCCTTAACAGCACTGAGCCCAGGCTGAGTTATGAGCAGACTGACGCATCATCTATCTTACCGATCAACTTCACCCAGAACGATATCAATACTTCCCAGAATAACGATGATATCCGCAACCTTATGCCCTACACACATCTCCTCAAGGGCCGTCAGATTGATAAAGCTTGGTGAGCGGACATGATACCGGTAAGGGTTGCCGCCGCCGTCAGATACCAGGTGAAATCCGAGTTCCCCCTTGGGATTTTCGGCATGTCCATAGTGATCGCCTGCCGGGACCCGGTGATTATAGGATCGCTTGCCTCCCATGTACTCCTGCCCTTCGGTTTCCTCCAGGCGGGGGACCACCTGTTCAAGAATACGCAGGCTCTGCCTGACCTCATCCAACCGGATCAGGTAGCGGTCGTACGAGTCGCCGTTGTATCGCACCGCAACATCAAAATCAAACTCATTGTAGATACTGTAGGGGTCAGCCCGCCGCAGGTCATAGGGTACGCCGCTGGCCCGCAGAACCGGCCCTGTGGCGCTGTATGCAATTGCCCGGTCTCCAGGCAAGACGCCAACACCCTTCAGGCGATTCACCAGCACCTCGTTGTTGGTCAGGTAGCGGTCAAGCATATCGGTGGCACGCGGCAGACGCTCATAGACAAGGCCCTTAATGAACTTCATCGTGTCCAGCTCGCGTTCACGGTCGCCCTCTTTGATCGCCGGCCCGCCAATATAGGATGGCAGATCGTAGGCAAGCCCACCAAAGCGCATGTAATTGCACATCATCCGTGACCCGGTTGTTGCCTCAAAAAGGTCGAGTATCAACTCGCGCTCGGTCAGCGCATAGAGAACCGGCGTAAAGAAGGCCCCCAGGTCATTCAGCAGAAAGCCAATTGCAGAATAGTGGTTCTGAATACGGGTCAGTTCGACCATCAAAACGCGCAGCAAATCGGCGCGCTCCGGGATTTCCTGCCCCATCATCTTTTCCACTGATATTGCATAGGCCAGGTTGTTTGCCAGGCTGCTGAAATAGTCCAGGCGATCGGTAAACGGCATATTTTGCAGCCAGGTATTGCGCTCCCCGATCTGCTCGTGATTACGGTGCAAATAGCCAAAAACAGGCTTAAGCCGGGTGATTGTTTCCCCATCGACGGTAACTGCCATCCGAAACACGCCGTGGGTGCTGGGATGCTGTGGGCCCAGGTTCACTATCAGCTGGTCCGTCTTAATCTGGTGAATATCCGGCCCAATTCCGAGGGGGGTACCCAGGCCTGCATATAATGCCTCCTCACCCTCCGGCTCCCACCCCTCGAGTTTAAACCCCCCGGGGTACTGCACATTCATGCCATAAGGGGTCTTCATCTCCGCGCGCTGTACCTGTCCTTCCGGCCAGCGAGTGCCATAGGGCTTGTTATCCTCTTCATAGAAAGGTTCACGCCAGTCTTTGCGCATGGGATGGCCAGCAAACCCTTCCCACAGGAGGATGCGCCTGAGATCGGGATGCCCTGAAAAGCGAATCCCCATCAGGTCCCATGCCTCACGCTCCTGGAAGTCCACACCCGGCCACACACCGATCAGAGAGGGTATTTCCGCTTCATCACGCGATGTTCTGACCCTGAATGTCAGGCCCTTTCCTCCCACGGCTGTGTTATAGGCGTTATAAACAACTTCAAAGACCCCCTCTTCGGGGTAATCAACGTAACTCAGGTTGGCGAGCAGATCAAACCCCAGCTCATCGCGGATCGCAGTGGCCACCTCCGGCAGTTTACTGCTGTCAACCACAATGCCTTCGTATCCTTTCCGGTCATCAGGCTTGATGGAGCCGGGAAATTTCCGGCTCAACAGTTCCACGGCATCGACAGATTTGACATCAGAGGTTGCTTCGGGGGATATTTCTTTCATGGTCTTCACCAGTCTCTTTTCACCAGGGTTGAATGTAAACCTGCAACATGCGCAATATGAGATCAGGCATTCTCATCCGTCTCAAACTGGGCTGAGTATTCGCCTTCAGACGCAGCCTGAATCAACTCACCCTGGCGAGGGTCAATCAGGTCCGGGCCAAGCACAGGCACCGGAATGGCCTCGCTTTGCCCTTTCTTATACCAGGGAACGCTCATGATGCTCTGGCCTTCAATCTTCTTATGCAGGGTTATAAAGCCATGAAGCAAAGCCTGGGGGGTGGGAGGACAACCAGGAACATATACATCAACTGGTATAAATTTATCAATACCGTCCACCACGTTATACCCTTCCTTGAACGGGCCGCCGCCTGAAGCACAGGCACCCATTGCCAGCACATAACGTGGTTCCGCCATCTGATTATAGAGCCTGACAATCTGGGGTACCATCTTCTTTGTCACTGTTCCAGAAACGATCATCAGGTCACACTGGCGTGGGCTGGGCCGCATGACCTCCATGCCAAAACGCGCCGGGTCATAGCGCGAAGCAGCCGTGGCGATCATCTCAATGGCACAGCAGGCCAGCCCAAATAAAAGTGGCCAGACCGACCGCGCCCGGCTCCAGTTATAAATTCTGTCCAGGGTTGTAATCGCGATATTTGATTTGAGTTCGTCGGGAATCGGGATATCTGGATTATTCAGATCGCTATAATCATCCGGTGTCATGGTCATACACCTGACCTCCTGGGCCACTGCACTCGTGGATTTTATCTTGCAGGGGAATCATGTCATGGTTATCTAATCGCCCGTCTCGTTGAGGCTTGAACTGTGTCCGGGACGTTGTTTTGTTAAGAAAGATTGGCTCGGAGTCCGGGCAAATACGCGATAATGGTACACTGGGCAACCTTAAAAATCAAGGAATCGCCCATAAATCCCCGGTAAAAAATCTTGCCTGCTGCCGTACCATAATCGAGCATCGAAAACAGACATCAGGCATTGGACTCGATAAGGATATGGATCATCGCACGCAGGCCAATTGGAACTATTAGCTGTTTTGCGTACAATTAGACGCACGATATTACTCTCATGTTGTATGCTGAGGTGGCAATTTCATGGCAACCATTCTGGTAATCGATGATGACTCAAGCCTCCTACAGATGATGAGCCTGATGCTCAAGCGAGCCGGGCATGAGCCTATCCTGGCCGCAAACGGGCACGAGGGCATCCAGATGGCGCGCACACACAGGCCAGATTTGGCCGTTATTGATGTCATGATGCCTGATATCAACGGCTTCGATGTCTGCAGAACGTTGCGGGGAAATCCGGGTACAAACCAGATTCCGCTGCTTGTCCTTACTGCCCTTGCACAACCCGAGCAGCAGGATATGGCGCTGGAGTCGGGCGCTGATGATTTCATTACCAAACCAGTAACGCGTGATGATCTGACCCGCCATGTCGACGAACTGCTCGCAAGCGGACCGCGGACTGTCCTCCCGCCGGAGCCCCCACCACAACAACAAGCCCCGGCATACTCACCACAGCCGCCAACGCCGACTTACACGGCGCCGCCTCCCCAGCCCAGCTACGCACCTCCATCCCCCCCTCAGCCCACACTCCAGCCTGCTCCCCAGCCTGCGCAGGCAGCACATATACCGCTGATCAGTGTCATTGGGCTGCGCCCTGGCGTTGGGGCTACCACGCTGGCAGTCAATATCGCCATTGCATTGATACGCACAGGCCGAACCTGCCTGCTCGATCTGAATACAACCGGCGGGCAATTATCCCCGCACTTTGGAATCACGACTCCACGGGCTACCTGGTTAAACCTGATGAATGTGCAGCCCGGTGATGATAAACGAACCATTGGATCCGCCCTCTCATTCGATCAGAAAACAGGCGTGGCAATAATCGCCGCCCCAACGCAGCGGGTTGACCGGAGCCTCCATGATTCTTCCCTTGGCTATATTCTTGAGGTATTAGCTGAAGGGTTCAGCTATACGATTGCCGATCTCTCAGATTCGCAGACTTCGATGGCCGCCTTTGTGTTCCATGCTTCCAGATATCTGCTGCTGGTGATTGATGATGATCCTGCCAAATTGCATCTGGCTGCCGAAACACTCCGCTCGTTTGAGCAAACCGGGGCGGATGGCCAGATGCACATTGTGCTGAACCATACACGCCCACATGGAATCCCGGCAGAAAATGTCATCCAGACACTGAACCGACCGCTTTCCGGGAATATCCCTTATGCCCCTGAACAAATCCAGGCCTTTACGCAGGGGCTCCCGCTTACTGCTGCCTACCCGGACTCGTTATTTGCTCGCAGCATCATCCAGCTCACAACTATGTTTTAGCTTATGGGGCACTTCGCCAGTTCACTGTTGAGGCCAATCATGTCAACTACTACCAGCTGAAGCGCCGGTAGCTTGTCCCTGGCACTGCGGGATAGCAACCGGCTGAACGCCGGTGGACCAGACCTCGCATTCAGGACGTATGGCCGATTGACTGCGGCCCGCTGTCCGAAGACAGCGCGAGTGCAAACCAGGAGGTTTGACCTTGAACATTTTACGC
>JAFGNO010000011.1 GCA_016926985.1 Anaerolineae bacterium | reverse complement strand
TACCGTACCAGGACAAGCGCCATCTCGTCCAGGGATAATGGTGTTTCACGCTCCAGCAAGACTTGATATAAGTAGTCTATATCATCTGGTTCCATTTGGAAGGTATCAACCCAGTATTCTTTAGTCTGGGTCTTCTGCTTTACCACCCCGGACGGCCTCCATTTTGCCACATGATATATACTGGGGATTGAGTAAGTATGAGGTCTTTTTTCACGCGCGTGATTATACCGGGTTGTGCAATCAGGCGCAATTTCAACATAAGGGGATTTGTCAAGGCGAAGTGATACCCCCTACCCCAATTATAGGTTTTTGCTTGCTCGCCCCTCATAATTTTGCCGTCCTTAAAATTATGACCGTTCCCTTGCGTTGTTGGTCAGCAAGGGCTACACTTGGGTAATTGCCATCCCATTTTTTGCAACCAATTTATTTTCATCACACGTGGATTATTGAGTCTTTCATTGTGAGATTTTTGTAATGACTAAGGTGCGTGTAACGGTTCCGGCCACCACGTCAAACCTCGGACCGGGCTTAAATAGCATGGCGCTGGCACTCGGTCTATATAACGTGGTGGAATTGAGCGAAATTGAATATGGGTTGGAGTTTGATCTGCACGGAGAAGGCGGAGACAGTCTGCCTGACAGCCCTGATAATATGGTGGTCCGGGCTGCCATTGAGGTTTTTCGGCGCGCCGGGCTGGTGCCGGGTGGTCTGCGTGTGCGCCTCGAAAATAATATCCCTCCAGGGAGCGGTTTAGGCAGCAGTGCCGCCGCGCTGCTGGGTGGAGTTGTAGCCGCCAACGTGCTTCTTGGCAGCCCATTGGATCGTGAGGAACTGCTGCGAATCGCAATTGATATGGACGGTCGTCCTAATGCAGCAACGGCGGCACTTTACGGTGGACTGGTCATTAGCAGCTATGACGCAGGCGAACTGGTTTTCGCAACAGTACCGGTCGTTCCCATGTACGTGGTGGTAGTTTTGCCGGTGGAAGCCGACCGGCCCCGCCCTGACGCTTTTCCACAGTCTGTAAGTTTGCCCGATGCCATATTCAGTATTGGGCGGGCGAATCTGGTGATGCGTGCCCTCAGCACCGGGAATTATGATCTGCTGCGCCGGGCGATGCAGGATCGCCTGCACGAGCCGATCTGCCAGCAGTGCATTCCGGGTTATCGTCAGGCAGTTGAAATCGCACATCGTTACGGCGCTTCTGCTGTAGCGGTTAGCGGTTTAGGCCCGGCTCTAATCGCCTTCGCCGATCAGGAGCATGAAGCGATCGCTTACCATATGGCCCGGACATTCGAGCGGGTAACAGGGATATTTGCCCGCACCTGGATTTTGCCCCTTGACACCCAGGGGATCAGTATCAGTGAAATGGCAGCCAGCATGTCATTTGATAGACACAGGCGGCCAGTACCCGCCAGCAAGCTGCCTGCACCAATCCCCGTTAAGACACCACCGATCGACAATGGACAGGTCACCGACCTGCGGGTTGCCCGGAAAGCTGTCACGCGTGATCAGAATAAATCAGAAAAACCGGAACAGGAGCCTGACGATGACAAAGTGTCAGCACCTGCCAACGGTAAAATGCAGACTGGTACATGATGGCAGCAGATAATTTAGCCGGTAAACGCATCTTTATTACAGGGGCAACCGGGTTTATTGGCAGGCATTTAGCCAGGCGTTTACATCAAGAAGGGGCACATGTTCTGGCGCTGGAGCGAACCCCCGGTAAAGGTGACCGCCTGCGCGAATTGGGGATCGAGGTCGTCCGGGGGGATATTACCGACGCCGCCCGCATGGAATCGATCATCAATGACAACGTGCAGATTGTGATGCACATTGCAGCCTGGCTGCGACCCACCAACCCCGACAGTGCCGCCGCGATCAACGTTGAAGCGACCCGCCGATTAGCGGAAATCAGTGCATCGGCGGGTGCTGAACGCTTTGTCTATACCAGCAGCGTTGCCGTATATGGCCTGCATGGCGATAGGGACGTTGACGAAGGGGCCGAACTTAAACCCTACAGCGATCCCTATGGCGACACGAAAATCCAATCCGAAGAAATGCTCCATCAACTGGCCCGGCAGACCGGCCTTGACTATGCCATCGTCAGGCCGGGGATGGTGTATGGGCCAGAATCGCCCGGCTGGACGGTTCGGATGGTCAATCTGGCGAGGCGCGGTTCGCTCCCCATGATCGATCATGGCCGGGGGACGGCCCCGACCATCTACATTGACGATCTGGTTGAACTGCTGGTGCTGTGCGCCACGCATCCCAACGCCGTTGGCAGGGTGTTCAATGGAGTTGAAGACGGCCCAGTGACCCTCGCGGAGTTTTTCTCCGGCTTTATGGCAATGATCCCAACCCGCAGGACATTCCAGATGCCGGGTTGGTTGGCCCATATCCTCTTTGCGCTGGCTAACCCTTTCTCGTGGCGCAACCTGAACTACCTTGCCGATCAACTGACCGGCGTGGGGTGGGTAAGCAACCAGCAGGCAAAGCAGTTGTTAGGATGGCAGCCCAGGGTTCCCCTTGAGGAAGGCTTAAGACGCAGTGAGCAATGGCTGCGTGACGAGGGGTTAATCTGAGAAGCACTATGCCCGGTTGGTTAATCTGGTTGCTGGCAGGCGGAGCAGCAGTTTTCATTGTGCTGCTGTTCTACTGGCAGATCATTCTTACAGAGGGTGTCTATCTCGGCCAGGGTATGGTCACCTGGCTGTACGACATTACGGCCAACCGGTACGACCGGATCAAACAGTTTGACTCGGAGGTCGAAACCTACTTCCTGGGCCGCCCACTGGCGATGGTTCTACAGGATAACCCCTCTTCGCTGGTTCTGGATATTGCCACTGGCACTGCCCGGCTCCCTTTGACTCTTTTTGAGCAGCCCGCATTTAAGGGAAAAGTGATCGGCATTGATGCTTCTCGGAAGATGTTGGCGGTCGCGGCAGATAAATCGAAACCCTTTGCAGATCGGCTCACCCTGCTGTGGCACGATGCCAGCCTACTACCCTTTCCTGATGACAGCTTTGATGCCGTAACCTGCCTTGAAATGTTGGAGTTTACGCCCGATCCAGAGGCGCAGTTGGCCGAAGCTGTGCGGGTGCTTACGCCCGGCGGATTCTTATTAACGACACGGCGCACCGGAAACCAGGCGAACTTTATGCCCGGAAAGACGCACAGCCCTGAAGGTTTCGCCGCTGTCCTCAGTAACCTGAACCTGGTCGAAGTCCAGATCGAACGCTGGCAGGTTGATTATGATCTTGCCTGGGGATGGAAAGCAGGCTGCGAAACCAGGAGCAGCAAGGCCGTAAATGAGATATTGCGGTGCCCACATTGTCTACAAAGCTCACTTGTTGAACGCGAATTGGCGCTGTACTGCGCTGCTTGTGATGCCCGGTACCCTATCCATTCAGGTGTCGTCGAACTGTTCAGGAATAACTACCGGTAGCCTGAATACTCCTTTCAATGGCAATATTTCTCTTGAGTACTATAGTCTGGCATTTGTGGATTGTGCTACAATAACGAGGCAGGCAGGACAAAGGAGTTATTTCGTGTTTATGTTAAAGATTATCCGGCGTCTGACCGTAATTGGTGCGTTCGTTGTCATGCTTAGCTACATGTTGAAATGGGTTGAGGTGCAAACAGCCCAAATCGTCACCGGTATACGCCCGATCTCGATTCTAATCCTGGGCGTGACGTTGCTGATCCTGTCATTCTTTCCAACAAAGGGACATTGGCGAGGTGCATCTAAGGTGATGCTCGTTGCAGGCTCGCTTGCTGCAATAGTCGTCTCCCTCTGGGCGCTGACCGAGGCAATCCTTCAAAAGTCGCTCCTGCCATATAATCAATTAGGGCCCGGCCCGGTAGTCGCATTGATCGGGACGGTCATGTTCGTCATTGGCTCTTTGGGACACCTGCAGAAAACGACAGAGGACGAGAGATACCACGAAGAACCCACGTATCGGGTGGTTGGATTAGAAGACCAGACAGATTTGGACTCCCAGGACTTAAATGGGATGTCCAGGAATTTCGTCGAAGGAGAAGGATAATAGTGCGGTAGAATACTGTCGATACTGTTCCGGTCTTTTACCTAGAAAGGCATTTCATGCGCGACATTTTGGTCGCGCTGGATCTTGAGACAACGGGTCTTGATCCGGCAATTGATCGTATTATTGAGGTTGGGGCTGTCAAGTTTCAGGGTGACCAGATTTTGGAGGAATTCCAGACTCTGGTTGATCCTGGCCGATCAGTCCCTTCTCACATCACACATCTAACAGGGCTGCGAGATAAGGATTTCATCCATGCACCGATCTGGTCAGAGGTACTGCCCCAGGTAAAGCACTTTGTCGGTGCGGCACCGGTCGTCGGACACAATATCCGCTTTGATATTGAGTTCTTGCACCAGAATGGGCTGCCTCTTGACAACCCCCTGATCGACACGTTTGTGCTCGCATCAGTCACTCACCCTTCCTTACCCCGCTACAGCCTATCCAGTTTAGTCTCTCTGTTTGATCTGGAAGCTGAAGACGCTCACCGTGCTCTCAATGACTCCTTTATGACGGCTGGCCTGTACCAGCAGTTATGGAAAAAAGCATTTGAACTGCCACTAAATACGCTGACCGAGATAGTCGAGGCAGGCAAAAATATTCCCTGGGATGGGCACCTGTTTTTTGCTGCTGTTCTTCGAGAACGCTTGGCCGAAGCGAAGGCGGAGCCATCCCACGATGACCT
>JAFGNO010000109.1 GCA_016926985.1 Anaerolineae bacterium | reverse complement strand
GGGAGGTAATTGACAACCACATCCGTGCCGGTGTCTTTCAGGATCTGCTCAATATTTGCGGTTTTCCCCGGCGCTTTCGTGATCTTTTCCTTCAGATATTTCCCCAGGCCATCGTGGGTCATCCCCCGGTGGACAGGGACATTTAATTTGGGGACATCGGCAAACTTGATAGTGTTGTTCTGGCCTGCCCAGATAGCTTGCGAAAGGTCTTTTCCAACCTTCTCAATGTCGATATCAATTGCCGTGCTGAATTCGATGTCATGGATATGATATCCACCCAGATTTACATGCATCAGGCCAGGAACTCTTTCGTCATCTCTGGCGTTTGCGTAAAAATGAACACCCTGAACCAGCGAGGACGCGCAGTTGCCGACGCCAATAATTCCAACACGAACTTTGTTACTCAAAATCATCCTCCTTAAAAACCCGGCTGCCATATGGCAAGTCGGGGAGTGTCAACTGATCCATTCGCGACTGACGGGATCCCAATCCCGGTGAGCATAGGTCCGGTGACAATCACGACAGATGAGTTCAGAATCCAGCTTGCGCTCAGGAGTCCGCCAGCGCCACCGGACACGAACAAGATGGTGCCGACAAATGGGCCGATGGCAGATGGGACAAATCTGGCCCTTGGCAAGGCCGGTATCGCCCAGCCGCAGGGCTTCTGATGGGTTTTCCTCACAAATCTGACAGCGATGCACTGGCATGGTAAATCTCGACAGCAGTAACAGTTGCTGACGACGCAAGGCTGAGAATCTACACCTGCACCTGGTCAGCATAATAAGCATCTATCCGCTTAAACTGCGGATAGACGCTTAATTATACCTGCCGGGCTGGATTCTCAAAACGCCCGCCCGAATTTCCATGGCATATCACAATGGTTTTTGATAGATGTGGTGGGTCTTGTAGAAGTCAACACCAAACCGTTTCATCTCGTTCAGGCTTTTCGCATTGAATTCAGAAATCTGCACCACGTCGGCATGTTCAAACCGTGGGTAATTCTCAATCGCCCGGTAAAGCTCAGCATACATTAGAGCAGTACCACCGAGACCCTGGTACTCAGGCGCCATTCCCATGCCATTCAGGTTAATCCAGTTGGTCCGCTTCATTTCGCGTAAAATGTGGAAAATGCCGGTAGGGAATAGTCTGCCGCCGGTCTTTTTCAGAGCAACGGAGATATCCAGAAAACAGAACAGGAACCCGACAAGCTCATCCTCCTTCAGGACAAATTTAAGAAGATCTGGCTCGGTAATCTGCAGCGCACTGTCTGCCACAACACTAACCTCTTCCTGGGTCACAGGCGGGTCTCCAGCGATATGGGTGAGCGTCCGGTTATACAGGTCAGCCAACCGGGGAGCAGCCCAGCGTCTCAGTTCACGCTTATTTTTGAAGGTCTTGATGGTAAAGCCATAGCGGGATTTGATTTTATCTGAAAGAGCCAGGATTTTTTGAGGAAATTCGGCTCTCAGCCTGGTAAGGTTCAGATAGCCGGAGTAGACCCGTTCTTCAAGTTCAAACCCCCAGGCTTCGGTAAGGGTTGGATAGTAATCATAGTTGTATGGAATCCCCACAGCCGGGCGATGGTCAAATCCTTCCGCCAACATACCAAATCCATCCAGTGCCATAAAGCCCAGAGGACCACGGCAAAGAGTCAGATCGTTGGCGCGTCCCCAATTGGCGGCTGCCTCAAACAGGGCGCTGGCTGCCGCCTGATCATTGATGCAGTCAAACAGGTAGAAATGCAGATTGCTGGTATGTTTAAATGAATTGAAATACCGGGGGTTAAAGGCCGCGATGCGACCAATGTATTGTCCGTCCTGTTCAGCGACAAAGAAGGCAGCATCGTTGTATTTGTAAAATGGGTTTTTCTTCCGATTCAGCTGGAATTGTGCATCAGGTACAACAGGTGGAACCCACTGTGGAGAATCCCGGTAGAGTTCAAAAGGGACTCCAATAAAACGGTTTACTTCTTTTCGGTTGTCAGTATTCACCAGATGTATTTTCATCGGCTCCCTCTCATTTTGTCGACAGCAGGAATCAAGCCTGGGTATCAGGCGACTGGCTGGCAAGCATCAGCCCAAAGCCCCGCCTGGTAATAATGTGTTCGTCAACACCGTATTCAGCCAATCGTTTTCGCAGCCGGGAAACAAGTGTGTCAATCATCTGATCACTTATATACCGCTCTCCTGGCCAGACAATCCGGGCGATTTTCTCCCTGGTGACAATCTCCCCCATGTTGGCGACAAGCAAACTGACCAGAGCATATTGGCTGGGTGAGAGTGGCGGATCGATCATCTGCCCATTGGCAAAAACCTCTTTGCGCTTCTGATCGATCTGGATGCCGCTGATGCTCAACTCGGCGAGGTCAATCTGGTCAGTGGACGCCGGGTCCTCAAACAACATGGTCGCAGCTGAGCCCAACCGGATCTCATCGCCATCTTGCAGGGGGGTAGGGGCATCAATACGAAGGCCATTCACAAATGTACCGTTGGTACTGCTCAGGTCGATTATAGAGTAACGTCCAAAGCTGCGGTCAATACGGGCGTGCAGCCGCGATATACCGGCATCAGCAAGGGTCAGGTCGCATTCCTCCGCCCGACCAATGGAGCAAGGACATGAGCTAAGCGTAATGCGAGAACCTGCCAGGATACCTTTGGTAACAACCAGCACTGCCGGTATTGCGGGCATGAAACTTACCTGTGAAAACTCGGAGTCCGGTGCTTTCTGGACCGCTGCTCATCATATAGTACAGTTTCATAATAAACCAGTTGTTGCGAGAAGAAAACTGCCCTATAAAACAACAGCCGGCCGGTCAGGCCGGCTGCTGTTTGGTGATTGAAAACGAGTTTAAACGTCTTCTGATGATTGATCAGAGATATTCAGATGATTTTCCATGCTTTTCAGGGCATCGGCCAGCTGCTGTTGGCGTAAGCTTGTGGTCAGGTCGCCCCTGGTTCGCTCAAGGATGCTGCGTAATACATCCACCCGTCTGCGCAACCCATAGGTGATAGCATCCGGGAAATCAAAAGTCATCAGGATATTATAGATATTGTCCATTTGATCAAGGAGTTGTTCTGCCTCCAAACTGTGCTCGTGACGGATGAGATTCAGGATGGTTCTTCTCAACTCTGTGGCAGCCTCCGCAAGGCCATTAAGATAGGTGCTGCCGGTCACGTTCAACGATTCGGGTGTGGGCAGGGGCTCCTCATGGACAATCGCATAGGTCACATAGGCCTCAACATATTCTTTCAGGGCATCCTGTGTATAGCCTGAATGATAGAGGTCAGGATAATCCGCAACAGCATCAACCAGTTGATCCACTGTGCTGCGAACGGTTGAAAGGCCCTCCTGGGCAGATTCCCAGGATTTCCGATGTACGGCCTTTATGGTGCTGGCACAATGCCGGATCAGAACGCGGGACCGGGCAAGGGCCTCATCTCTTGCCCGGTTTTTTGCTTCCAATTCTGCCCGGATGCCATCCCCAATAATCTCAAGTGAATCCATTAGAATGGAATATCTTCGTCGGACTGGGCATAGTCATCCGAGGGAGCTTCGTCACCAATACCAGGCCCGGTTCGGGGCAGAAATCGCACATCGCGCGCTGTCAGTTCAAGCGACGCCCGCGGCTCGCCCCCCTCGCGTGGTATGTAGGCAGAGGCATCCACTTCACCGATGACCATCACCGGGAATCCTTTCCGCAAATACTGGTTGGTAGTTTCAGCCAATCTGCGCCAACAGGTCACTTTAAACCACCATGTTTTTTCCCATTCCGAACCATCCGGACGCTTTCCACGCTTATTAACAGCAACCGAAAAATCGGTTACAGCCGTGCCGTCAGACATGAAACGCATTTCCGGGTCACGCCCAAGATTGCCAATAATGATACACTGCTGAAACACAGTTTTCTCCTTATTTGATACGCTTTGAGATTATTGTACTGCGCAAGTGTGACAGGTTGCGTCACATATATTGGTTACCGTGATTAGGGTACAGCAAAGCCAGGTGCTGTGCAACAGCCCGGCTGGTTGTAAGGGAGGTGGGGTTGTCATACAGAGTGAGTGATTTCCGTCACTTGTAGACAATTATGACCTGATTTAGACTTATCACAAGCTGGAATGCTGGCCTCTATCTGTTTTTTTTTGTGGCAAGCGTAGAGGGTTCCAGTTTCGGTCGGCTCGATCTCTTCAATTAGCAGGGGCAATCGATGTTGGAAATCACCAGACAGGCGGATTATGCGCTGCGTGCCACACTTGATGTGGCCCAGATTCCATACGGGGACAGGGCGCCCACTGCCACAATTGCTTCGCGCCAGCAGATACCCCTGCCCTTCCTGGCCAAGATTATCTCTCAACTGGTTGTGCGAGGCGTGCTTGAGGCAACGCGTGGCGCCAGCGGCGGAGTGAGCCTTGCCCGGCCTGCCAATACAATTACCATGCTGGAAGTCATTGAGGCAATAGACGGGCCCATTACCATCAACCGATGCACCCGGGACCCGGCAGTGTGCGACCGATCGGGAACCTGTCCTTTTTGCGAGATATTCACCGAGGCTCAACTTGCGCTTGTCGAACGGTTATCCAGCATCACAATAGCCGATCTGGTTACCCGCTCGAAAGAACTGGAAAGCGCAGCAGCAGTCAAATAGTTACCTGAAACAGGCAGCCCGGTCTATCCCCTTTTCCCTATACCCATACAGAGATACAGGCGGTTGGCTATTTGATTTTTTCTGCGCCCTGGCCCTGCCGGACGCGGAAATGATCGAGGTCGCGCGCCACATATGAACCGGGGAAAGCTGCCTCGGCTTCCGCTGCGATATCTCGCTCCTTATATCGACGTGATACATGGGTGAGCAGCAAATTCCGAACCCCCGCCCTTTGAGCCAGGTCGCCGGCCTTTTTTGCAGTCAGATGACCATACCGTCGTGCCAGTTCTGCATCGGCATCGATATAGGTCGACTCGGTAACCAGCACATCCGCGCCCATTACGTACTTGACTAATTTATCCGTGTTAGAAACGTCCCCGGTAATGCACAGCTTTTCCCCGGGGATCGGGTCGCCCAGCACCTCGTCCGGGTAGATGATCCGCCCATCTGGCAGGGTGACCGGCTGACCGCTGACCAGAAGCCGCCTTTCTGGCCCCTGGGGAACACCCAGTTCCTCGGCCTGAACGCTGAGAAATGGCCGCCGGGATTTACCTTCAAACGTAAAGCCAAAGCAGTCGGGGCCCCGGTGCTCCACAGGAAAGGCACTAAGCACAAAATTCTTGTCTTGCATCAGGACGCCAGGTTTGATATCAAAAAACTCAATCTCAAACTGCGGTCTTGCCCCGCGCAGCACCACGCCAAATATCAGGTCTTCGATCCGGTCCAGGGCGAATTTCCCCCCCCAGATTTCGATTTTTTCGGTGGCCTCCCAACGGGCGAAGGTTGAAATCAGCCCGGCAAGCCCCAGGATATGATCCAGATGACCGTGTGTAATCAGAATTTTATTCAGGCGGCGAAACCCCAGGCCGCTGCGCAAAATCTGGCGCTGCGTACCTTCGCCGCAGTCTACGAGAACCCGCTGATCTTCAAACAGCACTACCAGCGAGCTTAACCCGCGCTGGATGGATGGGCTGCTCGCAGACGTGCCTAAAAACACAATTTCAAACACACATTGTCCTTATATTGGATAGATATCAGGTTGCAGCTTATCAGGCGCGTGAGCGGTCGGCCTGGAACCACCGGATATCCAGCCAGTTGATCAGCTGCCTTGCTACCGGGTGGGTGATTCGAACCGAAGCTTCAAACCGCTGTGGCGAAAAGGCATACATACGCACATAATGGGGACGTAGAACAAAGATAAAATAATCATCTTCCCAGCGGCGGCTTGCCCACAAAAAAGCCACCCCGGCTTCCCGGCGCATCAGTTCCAACCAGCGGCGTTTATCGTAGCTGCTCAAGTTGGACAGGTGAAAGCGAAGCGCCACCATATGGTTGAGCGTGAAGGTCGCCTCGGTGACATCCTGATCGCTGTAAATGTCAAACGAGAGCATGGCGCTCGAATCCTGGCTGGTCAACATGGCAGTAGCCCGACCTACTGGACGGGTGTCCTGGGGCGACCGGGCAATGGAAGTCAGTAAGGGTGCTTTGGCGAAACGCCTTGCCAGTTCAGTATCAAGGTCGATCTCGCCGCGCAGGAATTGCTTGATGGTGACCGGGGCCTGGTCGATCCGTATGCTGCGGCGCAGAGAGCCTGTTCCGCTGAGGTCCCGAAGCAGCCGCTGCCGGTCCTGTGCCGATATCCGCGCATAAGTAGCCAAAGCTGAGGGATTAAGCTGGCCCGTGCCGGAAGGCAAATTGGGCCGCGGTTTGGCGGTTTCCTTTTCGTCTTTTTCTGGGCTGGGCGGGAGAGCGCCCACCGCTGGCGTGTCACCGGGGTCAAAGTCGAATTTGCTCATGCCTGGGCCTCATAACACTCATCAATAGTGTCTCACTATAGCACGTTCAGACCAGTGGCAGCAAGTAAAACATATTCCTGCGCTTCCCTGCCGCTGTTCCTGCTGTTACCCTGTTTGGTAGCCTGTACGCTCGCGCGTATGGTACAATCGCGCCGGATGAGGTGGATTATCAACCATGGAATCCGACACACGAGCACTATTCACCTGCATACTGACACTCCAGGCCGCACGCCCCGGGGGGATTCCGACCGTTGATGACTGGTGGTATCGTTTTCTGACAGGCTGGGGGCATCAAGCGGTTGTCTTATATGCTGTATTCGAAGGGGAAGGAGTCACCCGCTGGCAGCGCCTGAAGCAGACGCTCAGGACCTGGGCCATCCATCCCCGCCCCGAACACCCCAATCCCACCTATGCCAATGCACCTTTACCAGTCCCGCTGTGGCTCATGTACTGGGTTCCACAGTGGCTGACTGGCTCACTCTGGGATCAGTTTAACCGGATTGTTGTATCGGGTGGACCATGTTTGCACGCACTGCCGCTGGCGCTCCTTCGGCAAGACTATGTGGTTTGGCTGGGCACGTTGTACGAGGATGAGCTGCGTGGTAAAGCCATGATCCACGATGAATGGGCACAACGGGTATTACAAAATTGCTTCTGGCCGTTTCTGGCCTGGCAGGAACGACTGGTACTGCGCCGGGCCAGGCACATTCTGGCCCAGAGCCCTTACACCCTCCGCCGGGTGGTCGAATCGATCCCCGGCGCGGCGGGAAAAACCACGCTGGCGATGGTTCCTGTTGATACCAACCAATTTAAGCCAGCGCCTGACAAGGCTAATAATGACCTTTCTGGCTATATTCTCAATGTCAGCCGTTTCAACGATCCCCGCAAAAACACAGCGCTGCTCCTGGAAGCCTTCGCCCAGGTGCGAAAACAGCACCCGGCGATCAAGCTGGTGCTTGCAGGCGACACCCCGGAAGAACCAGTCCTGAACCTGGTTGATCAACTCAACCTGAAAGATGCCGTCATCTTCAAAGGGCGTCTTGAGACAAATGCACTGGTTGATCTGTATCAACGCGCCAGCCTGTTTGTCATCTCCAGCACCCAGGAGGGGCTGGGAATTGTGATGCTGGAAGCCATGGCCTGCGGCACACCCGTCATTGCCACGGACTGCGGGGGGCCTGAGGGTATTGTGCAGGATGGCCTAACCGGGCGTCTCGTCCGGAATAATGACCAGGATAAGCTGGCAGAGACTATCAGCGATCTGCTTGACGACCCTGATACGCTCAAGCAGATGGCCAAAAAGTGTGTGCTGTTCATTGAGGAAAACTGCTCGCCAGGGGCGGTTGAGCAGATAATACACCAGCACATGGAGGCAGCATCCACAGCAGGCAGTGAACCTGTCAATGAGCCGAAGGTGCGCTGGGCGCTGGCGGCAGCCTGGGCCGTTATTGTTTTTGCTGCTTACATGGTTCACCAGTGGATCATTCACGGGCCTGCCGTGCTGGATCAAATCCTTCAGCCGCTGGCGGATACCCTCCGATGATTGATCTGCTCACCGATATCTTGTTGATGGGCTTCATGCTGCTTGCACTGTACGGCATTGGCCGGGTAGTGCGGCGGCTGGTCAGAATCGAGTTCTGGAGCCGCTCCGCCGACCTGGCTTTTTCGTTTGCCTTTGGGCTGGGCACAGTGTCTACTGTATTGTTTTTGCTCTCGCTGGTTGGTTGGCTGAAACCGGCAGCAGGCTGGGCGATTCTCATCATCGGCTGTCTGGCAGCCCTGCTGGCCCCCGGCAACCTGAAATCTGATTTTTCTGCCCTTTTCAGTTTGATCCGCAAAGTCTGGCAGGCCCCAACGCTGATCAAGCTGCTTGTACTTGTTGTCCTGCTCTTCCCGCTGATGAACCTGGTTGCCAACCTGGCTCCACCGGTTGAGGGCGACACGGTGCACCAGTATCTACTCCTCCCCCGCATCTGGGTAGAGCAGGGGCATTATGTGCAGCCGGCGCATATCTGGGCAGGCACCCTGCCCGGCAATATGATGATGATCTCAGCCTGGGCGCTGCTCTTAAATGGGAGCTTGAGCCTTGCCACGCTGATCACCGGGCTGGGGATGAGCCTGCTCCTGTCACTGGGTGTGTATGCCTTTGCCCGGCTGTATTTTGGGCAGGGGACGGCGCTGCTGGCAGCCGCGGCAATCTATACCATGCCCGACGCGATTTACCTCGCGCAGTCGGCTAAAGTCGATATGGGCTGGGCGTTCTATGAAGTCCTTGCACTGGCTGCATTTTTCCGCTGGATCGATCTCACCCCCCGCAGATTGTTCCAGGAGCAGCCCGCCACACCCGGCGATGGCGCTTATAGCTGGTTGATCCTTTCCGGAGTCTGCCTGGGGCTGGCGGCCGGCTCCAAAAACCAGACACTGATCAGCATCGCCCTGCTTGGTCTATGGCTTATAATCCGGATGATCTGGCACGGGGACTGGCGGGGCTTGCTGCGCGCCGGGCTGGCCTTCGGGTTGGCGGTAGTGCTTGCCATGTCGCCGTTTTATCTCTACAACCTGATTGCCCACCGCAACCCGTTCTACCCGGTCTTTGCCGACCTGTTTGTGAACCTGTGGGGAGGCACACCATCGCCGCGCAGCGAGCTGGGCACCGAAATTTTCTACCCGTGGTCGATTAGCGGCTATTTACTGAACCTGTGGAATACCTCGCTGGGACACACCCGGCCCGGTTTCTATCTTGGATTCATCGCCGGACCCCTTTTTCTGCTGGCGGTGCCTGTTGGGTTTGTGCTGAATCTTTACCGGAGAAAACCAGTCATCTGGCGTATGCTCGGCTATGCCTTTGTGTTTTCAATTGTATGGTTCCTGGTGAAGCAGGCCGCCAGGCACTTTCTCCCTGGCCTGATTTTACTATCTGTTATCACCGGTTATGTGCTCTGGACAATTGCCTCCCGGCGGCATATCGGCGCATATGTCGTGCTGGCAGGTGCGCTGCTGATGGTTAGCTGGAATTTCATCAGCGGGCTGGGCGTGCTTTACTGGAACGGCGCTTACCGGGTTGCACTTGGGATAGAAAACCGCACGCAATATCTGGAACGCTGGCACAATGAAGTTATCGATCCCACCTTCCCGGACTGGGAAACCATCCTGTTCCTGAACGAGCAGATCGACGCGGATGCCCGTGTCCTGTCCGTCCACGCTACAAGCCCGCTCTATATCACCCCTGATTTCGTACCGGCTAACTGGGGGATGCGGGGGCGGTTTGATACAGTGACCGATGAAGCGATTCTTCTGGACATGCTGATGCAGCACCGGATCGATTACATTCTGGTGTATAAAATTGACGACAACAGCGAGTGGCTGTTTACCCGCCCGACTTTCGTAGAAAGATATGGCAGCGTGATCTATGATGGGCCACGAACAATGTTGTATCACCTGGAACTGGCGCAGAGCGACTAACCATGTGTGGAATCTGGGGAGCTGTCAACCTGGCAGACCGTGAGATTGCGCTGAAGGCTGCGCAGGCAATGCGACATCGCGGGCCTGATGACTACGGCGTGTACGTTGCCAATGAGCCTCTGCCGGTTTCGCTGGTGAACACCCGCCTGTCGATCATCGACCTGTCCGGGGCCGGTCACCAGCCGATGAGCACCGCCGATGGACGGTACTGGATCGTCTACAACGGCGAGGTCTACAACTATCAGGCGATCCAGCAAACGCTGCGCGAGAGTGGGCATGTTTTCACATCAACCTCTGACACGGAAGTGATTCTCCACGCTTTTCAGGAGTGGGGCAAAGCCTGCTTGGAGCACTTGCGGGGCATGTTTGCCTTCGCCATCTGGGATACACACACAGCCCGGCTATTTATCGCCCGTGACCGGCTGGGTATCAAGCCGCTTTACTACACCCTGCAAAAATGTCCTGGTCGAGAGCAGCCGGTCTTTACTTTTGCCTCCGAGTTGAAAGCCCTGCTGTCTGGCGGATTGTTCGAGGCCCGGCTGAATGCCCAGGCCCTGCATCATTACCTGTCCTTTTATTCAGTACCCACACCCTACACCATGCTGGCTGATGTACACGCGCTGCCACCCGGCCACTCCCTGACTTTTCAGGATGGTTGCATTCAGACGCGGCGGTACTGGTCACTGCCTGCTGTCGAGCCTCTGCAGGACAGTCAGGAGACTATCATAGCTCAACTGCGCGCGCTGCTGGAGGAGTCGATTCGTCTCCGCATGATCGCGGATGTGCCGGTTGGGGCCTTCCTGTCAGGTGGTATTGATTCCAGCGCCGTGGTTGCCCTGATGACGCGCGCCAGCGGTGAACGGCTGCGCACTTTCTCCATTGGTTTTGGCACAGAGGGCAGCCGGATTGACGAGCGTTCCGCAGCGCGTACGCTGGCCGATTTCTATGACACCGAGCATACCGAGGTCATCGTCACTGGCAAGGATGTCCGCGACCAGATTACCGATAT
>JAFGNO010000010.1 GCA_016926985.1 Anaerolineae bacterium | reverse complement strand
GCAAACTAACCCGGCATCCGCACCCAGCAGACGCCCAGTGCGCCCGGCCCGGTGTGCACGCCCAGCCCCGGGCCTACCGAGCCAAACATAAGCACTTCAGGATGGAGGCTCGATTCCAGGTCTTTCATCAGTTCCAGCGCCTTGGTCTCGCTGAGCGCATGGACGATCCCCATATGGACCGGGCCGTCGCCCTCGGGCGTCATCGCCGCCACCAGTTCTTTGAGCGAGGCGACCGCTTTTCCCCAGGTACGCTGGCGGCTGTGCGCGCCGATCACGCCGTTTTCCAGCGTCAGGATCGGCTTGAAATCCAGCAGCGTGCCCATCAGGTGCGAGGCTTTTCCGATCCGCCCGCCCCTGGCGAGGTAGTCCAGCGTGTTCAGGACAAACAGGACCTTCATATTGTCCCGCATGATTTCCAGCGTCTTGAGGATTTCCTCTAGGGGCTGCCCATTCCGGGCCATATCGGCGGCCTGCCGCACCATCAATCCCTGCCCCAGCGAGGCAGAAAGCGTATCGAAGATGTGGATGTCGGCATCGGGCAGCAGCGCGGCAGCCTGCCGCGCCGATTCGACCGTCCCGCTCATCGCCCCGGAGATGTTCACCGACAGGATGGTCGCATCCGGCGTTTCAGCAAGTATCTGGTCAAAAATGGTCTTGAACGCGCCAACCGACGGCTGGCTTGTCGTGGGGAAGGTCGGCGAGCTGGTGATGCGGTCGTAGGCTTCTTCATCGGTCAAATCAACCCGCTCGTTGAGCACCTCGTCCCCAAAGATGATCTGGATAGGGGCAAAGGGGATATTATAGTCATCCAGCACAGCCTGGGGCATATTTGCATCGCTGTCCGTTACGATCCGGATCATGGGGCTCTCTCCTCAGCATAATGGCGCAATATGGGGGTCAATGGAACAGTGCTTATATTCAAACCCCGCTTATCAACGGGAGTTACAAAAGAAAGGGCCACAGCAGCGTGTGGCCCTGAAAACTAACGACGCAGGTCTAAAGCAAGACCCATCCCACCGCCAGCGTGCCCGGCCCGGCATGGACACCGATGGCAGGGCCAACCTCGGTGAACAGGTACACCTCCGGGTTCAGCACTGCTTGCAGGTCGTTTCCAAATGCCTCGGCTTCTTCCCGGCAAACGGCATGGGCGATGCCCAGGTGCAGCCCGGCTTTGCCCTGCGCGTTCTCCATCACGATCTGCCGCATCTCGGCCAGTGAGCGTTTTCGCGTGCGGGCTTTGCTGTGGCTGGTTACTGTGCCATCGACCAGCGACAGGATGGGCTTGATATCGAGCAGAGTCCCGACCAGGTGTGACGCCCGACCGATCCGGCCCCCTTTAGCGAGGTATTCGAGCGTTTCAACCACAAAATAGACTTGCATATTGTCGCGCATATAGGCCAGCATCTTGAGCACCGACTCCAGGCTTTCCCCGGCTTCGACCATCTTCACGGCTTCCATCACCATCAATCCAAGCCCCAGCGACACCGACCGTGTATCAAAGATATGGATATCGGCTTTGGGAAACATGTCTTGCGCCGGGATGGCCGAGCGCACTGTCCCGCTGACTTCGGTGCTGGGGTGGATGCACAGCAGCGTGGCATCCGGGTCTTCCGCCAGCAGCGATTCGAACAGGGTGACGAAATCACCCACTGTTGGGGCGCTGGTCTTGGGCAGTTCAGGCGCTTTGGGGAGCATCTCAAAAAACTGTGCCGGGCTGATGTCGTAATATCCCCGGTAGGCATCCTGCCCGAAGTGAACGTACTGCGCAATAACCGGGATATTGTGCTCCTCGAAAAAGCCGTTTGGTACACTGGCTGTGGTATCGGTCACAACTCTGATCATGGTTTCATTCTTCCTGTGGGGGATTGTACCAGGCTATTCCCAACGCGCCGGGGCCGGTGTAGACCCCCAGCGCCGGGCCTACTTCTTCGACAAGCAGAACGTCCAGGTCGAGCTTTTCGCGGAGTTCGTCCGCCAATCGTTGGGCATCTATCTTTCGGATTGCGTAACCAACAGCTACCCGCAGTCCATGCACACCTTCACCGGCTTTCAGAACGAGGTCTCGCAGCGCATTGAAGGCCTGCGAATTGGTGCGGAACCGGGTGAAGGATTCCATCATACCGTCTTTCACCGTCAGCACCGGTTTGATGCTCAACAGTGAGCCGACCAGGTGCGCGGCCCGCCCGATCCGACCGCCCTTGTAGAGGTAATCCACGGTGTCGAGCACAAAGTAAGTCTTGAGCCGGTCGCGCATGTCGGCCAGCCGGTCGATGATCTTCTCCACTGCTTCGTCCAGGCTGGCCATGATCGCCGCTTCCCGCACCATCAGGGCCTGCCCGATGGAGAAGGCCCGCGAGTCAAACACATAGACTCTGGCATCCGGGAATTCTTCCATGATCTGGTCGGCGGCGCGGTTGGCTGATGTCACAGTACCGCTCTGCGCCCCGGTGATATGGATGGACAGGATGCGTGCATCCGGCTGTTTCTCCAGAATCCGGCGGTATGCCGCTTCAAAGTCTGCCGGGGGCGGCTGGCTGGTCAATGGGAAAGGGCCGCCGTTGTCCAGCCGGGCGATCACTCCCGCGAGATCGATATCCACGCCCTCACGCAGTTCTTCCTGCCCAAAGATCACGTAAGCCGGTACAAGCGTGATATCAAACCGGCTGACAAGCTCTTCCGGCAAATTGACATTGGTATCGGTCACTATTTTGATCATGAGATTCACCCGCTCCGGGCCTCCCCGGTTTATTCATCCACGCCAAACCAGCAGGCGGTAATCGAGCCAGCCCCCACGTGCGTGCCGATGCTGGGGCCGATTTCTGTCATTGTGGCGTGTGCTGGCTGGATGGCGTTTACCAGTTCATCGAACAGGGGTTTTGCTTCCTCCTCACACACCGCGTGGCCTACGCCTAACCGGACATTCCTGAGGTCTTTGCAGCTATCCAGTACCAGGGTCTTTAATGCAGTGATCGATGCTTCACGCGAGCGCGGCCTGGCGTAGCTCTCAATCGCGCCGTCTTTAAGCATCAACACCGGCTTGACATTGAGCAGCGATCCGACGACATGCGCCATTGAGCCCATGCGCCCGCCTTTGGCCAGATTGTCGAGCGTGTTGAGGATGAAATAGGAACTCAGCCCCTTCCTGGCGGCCTCCAGGCGTTTGAGAATATCGGAAGCGGATATCCCTTCGCCGGCCATTCGAGCTGCCTCCCAGACCAGCAGACCAAGCCCAACCGATGCGGACAGGGTGTCAAACAGGTGAATATTGGCATGAGGAAATGAGGCCGCCGCCAATCGGGCGTTGTTTATTGTGGCTGCCAGCACCGACGAAACGTGGATCGAGATAATGGCCGTCCCCGGTGTTTCGTCGAGCACTTCCTGGTAGATTTCTCTGAAATCACGCACGGTTGAATCACGCTGCTGAGGGAGCCTGTCAGACGCTGCAACGCGCCTGTAGAATTCCTCAGGGGGCATTTCATAGCCGGATTTAACCACTTCGTCGCCAAAGGCGATACGCCCCGGCACATAGCGGATCCGGTATTGGTTCATGATCTCCTGCGGGAGATCTATTCCGCTGTCAGTCACAACGCGTATCATGACCGTCTCCCTTTGAACTATCCTTTGCCAGCATTGTATACCCGTTTGAGCGCGCCCGACAAACTTGACCTGACCGTTTTTAGCAAAAAGCCGGATATATCCCCCACCACGAAGGGCTTGTGCATTTGACAGATGTGTCATAGGATAGACGCATGGAGAACAACCACCACATCATATTTTTGAGTTAAAGAAGGAGTCTTGCACCATGAAGCTTGATACCAATGCTCTGTTGAAAGCAGCAGGCATCGGCGCAGGCGGCGCGCTTGTGCTGGCGCTGCTGGGCCGGATACCGTATGTTGGGATTGCCTGCTGCTGCCTGGTCTATCTTGGTTTTGCCGGGGTGGGTGTTTTGTACACCGTTTTTGCCCGGCAGAACAACACACCGCTTGATGCTGGCCCGATGGCACTGGGCGGCGCAATTGCGGGCGCGATCTCCGGCTTGCTGATGGGAATTGTGAACGGGATTTTCTCGGCCATCCAGATTGGCTCCGGCGCGATCTACAACCAGCTGTATATGCTGGAAGATGCGGGCCTGGATCTTCCCCCCGAGGTTTATGACATGTACAGTGGTGGCGCCGGGACAATTATAGGAGCTGTCTGCGGGTCACTCTGCTGGGGCGTGATCATTGCTGCTATTCTTGGCGCTGCCGGCGCCGCGATCTTCGCAGCCACGCAGAAAGACAAGGTCCCGCCCCCGCCGCCAGTTGAATAGCTGCGTCTGTACGCTGTCAGAACAGTAAACTGAATGTCATGGAACAAGGCGCTTACCACGAGCGCCTTGTTCCTGTCTACGCCTCAACGATGGTATAGGTTGTCTCAATTGGGACAACCTGCTTCAGCAGCCCCGCAACCGGGCAGTAGCTGTTGATCGACAGGTCAATCGCCCGCTCGACAGCGTCGGGTTTCACCTCATGGCCGGTCACCTCGAAGTGAATAGCTATCCGGGTATAGACTTTGGGATGCTCCTCTGCTTTTTCGCCCTGTATGGTGATCGCCAGCCCGGTCACGTCCTGCCGCTTCTTCCGCAGGATGCTGATCACATCCATGCCGGTGCAGCCGCCCAGGCTGACCAGCATCAGCGACTGGGGCCGCATCCCCTTTCCCTGACCGCCGAATTCGTCCGAAGCATCCATATAAACAACTGCCGAATCCGCTGCCGGGTATCCTGTCCCCGTGAACAGCATGGCATTCTGCAGCGTTACTTCTACTGTCTGTATTTCACCCATTTTGTCTCCTTGTCTCATGAACAACGATATAGATGACTCAATCCGTATGATGGCGCCATTGAATCCATCGGTAGAACGCGATCCCCAGCCCCGCCCCACTGACATCTATGCCCAGGTCAAACAGGCTGTTTGCCAGGAATAACTGCCGTCGCAGCAGTGTTTGCAGCGTCTCCTGGCCCAGTCCCATTGCCAGCATTGCCGCCAGCAGGATAAACGTGTGTTGCTGGGTCCAACCCGCCGGTGGATGTCCAACTACCCGCAGCACCAGGGCTGCCTGAACCGCATAGGCGGTGGCGTGAAGGATGATATTCCGCACCTCAAGCAGGGCAGGGGCGATGGTCACCGGGATATTCGCCAGCAGCGCAGTTGCGACATAGAGCAGAACCAGCCAGCCAAACACGGGTATGTGCAGGCTTGCAGCCCGGCGTATTGGGCCCGTATCTTTATGTGGGTTGGTTAGGACCATTACAGTATTCTCACAGTATTAGATGCATGCGGCTGCAGATCGATCTATCCCAGCCTGTCTCCAGTCCCCTGAACCGCCTTTATGTTACAATTTTGTAAAGACTTTACCCACTATCAATGATGCTGGTGCACTTTCAGCCGACCTGTAATATATGATAGACTGGAAGATATTCGGAGCCAGGGATATGAGTCTGCCAACAAGCCTCAAAGATACCCGAAAACTGATCAACACCTTTGACCTGCGGAGTCTCGAGGCGGCGATTGCCCGCGAGATTCGCGCGCGCCTGGTGATTATTGGCCCGGTCAACTCCGGGAAATCCACGCTCTTCAATAAACTCAAAGGGAGCAAAGTCTCGCCCGTTTCAGCAGTGCCAGGCACCACCACCGAGACCATCGCTGAGCAGTTTGGCCCCTTCACGCTGGTAGATACGCCCGGGCTTGGCGAGGTTGCCGGGCAGGAGCGGTCGCTTATTGCCTTCAGCGCGCTCAATGATGCCGATGTGGTCGTGCTGGTGCTCGATGCGGCTGCCGGAATTCGCCAGGAAAACGCCGATCTCTACCAGCGGCTCCGGGCGATGGGCCTGACCGTGGTGATTGCGTTGAACAAGATGGACCTGATCCGGGCGGACCTTGAAGCGGTCATCCGGGATGCGGAGCGCAAGATGCAGGCCCCGGTTATCCCGATATCAGCCAAGCGGGGGACAAATATTGCCCGCCAGTTGATCCCGACCATCATCGATTCGCACCCGCAGATGGCGGTCACCATCGGGCGCAGCCTGCCCCAGTTTCGCAAGCTGGCTGCCGGGCGGGTTATCCGTGAGGCGGCGGCTCTTGCCGCGCTGGTCGGCGCCGAGCCGGTTCCTGCGGTTGAGATTCCGCTTCTGGTTGCCACCCAGGTTCGGATGCTGCTCCGGCTGGCAGCAATCTATGGCGAGGATATGACAGTGGCACGCGCCCGTGAGCTGATCGGCGCGATTGCCGGCGGGGTGGCAATTCGTTATGGCGCCCAGGAAGTTGTCAAGCTGGTGCCCGGTCCCGGCTGGCTGGTGGCTGCCTTTGTCGCCGGCACCGGCACGGTGGCGCTGGGTAATGCCGCTGTGGCCTTTTTCCAGTACCAGTTGTCGCCCCCTGACCTGCGCAGGCTTTACCGAAGCATCCGATGGAAACGCAGCGATAGGAACAGTCATCACATCAATGAATGAGGTCGATACCGCCCGTCCAATTGAACGGATACTGAAACGGGAAAGCAGCGAAGGGATCACCAGCCTTGCAAGGGCAGTATCTATCGCTCTACTGCTCCTCGTTGTCCTGACGGCAATCCTGCTCAATGGGCGACTTTCCGTCAGCGAGCTTCCCGGGTTTGCTGTTTTTGTCCTGCTGCACCTGATTGGCGCGGCCCTCTGCGTCCAGCTCCCGGCGGGTATTTTTACGGGTACACTGAATGCCGTACTGGTGGCTGCCATACTGGCAATGGGATATGAGCGGGCCCTCCTCGTCCCGCTGGCGGCGGCTGCAATTGCCTGGCCGGTTTTGCTTCTGTCCACCTTCCTTTTCCGTCGGCTGCGCGGCAGTCCCCGCTTTGTGCTGTCCTACGGCGTCTGGTTGACGACTTCTAATGCGCTGGCTGTGCTGGCTGTGGGTGCAGGAAGCCGGTTCCTCCTGGGCATACAGACCCCGATTGCAGTCACCTCTGAGGCGCTGTGGACTGTTGTGGGATTTGGGTTAGCTTTCCCAATCGTCAAGGCATTGCTCAACGCGGGATGGCTGGCAATGGCCCGTAAAAACCTGCCCGGCTATTTACGTCGCTACTGGGGCCCGCAGATGCTGAATGGGGTAGGGATCACCCTGGCCCTATCCCCCTTTATCGCCATGCGCCATGCGGCTTTCAGCCCCTTATGGCCGTTGGAAGTGGCTATTTTCTTGGTTATTGCCCTTGCTCTGTATGGCATCACGAGTGCCCAGGTCAACCTGACGCACCGCATGGCAGATTTAAAAGTCCTGAACCGGGTTGGTGCGATCCTCAACACCCGGCTGGATATGGATGAGTTGATCCGCGCGCTCTATGACGAAATCGCCGGGTTGGTGGATGCCTCCAGTTTTTACCTGGTGTTGTATGAGGAAGCGGTCCAGCGGATCATCTTTGCGCTGACCTATGAAGAAGGGGAAGAACTGCCACCCATTTCCCGGGGGATGGGTAATGGGCTCACCGAGCATGTTATCCGCACCCGTCAGTCTATTCTTTTGCCTTACCGGGCATTCGAGCAGGCGCAAAAACTGGGAATAGAGCCGGTTGGTAGGTCTTCGCGCAGTTTTCTCGCCGTGCCGATGATCACTGAAGGGCGGGTTATCGGTGTTATAGGTTTCAGAAATTACTGGAGGGATTACGTCTACAGCACCCACGACTGCCGGTTAATGGAGACGGTTGCATCCGCTGCTGCGGTGGCTTTACAAAATGCCCGTCTTTACCAGGAAGCAGAGCAGCGTGCCAGGGAGCTGGATGCCCTGTATCGCCTGTCTGCGCTGGCAACTGAGGACAGGGAGATTGCCAGCTTTGTATCGGATGTATGCCAGATTGCCGTGGATGCAATGCAGTCCCAGAAGGCTGGGCTGTTTCTCCTGGAGGAAGACCGGGTATCAATCCGGCTTGCCGCGCAGATCAATATGTCGGAGGCCTATCAGAAACATGCGGGCTCGATGACGATTAACACGCCGCGCGCCGAGACGGTACGGACGGGGAAAACGCTGATCGTTGAAGACCTTTATACCGATCCGCGCTTTCTCAAGGCCCATGATATGTTTGAAAAGGAGCATATCCAGGCAGTCATTGAGGTTCCCCTTCACTATGGCAACCAGATCACCGGCTCGTTTGTCGCGTATTACGATCACGCTCGCGTGTTTGAGAGCCGTGAGATCACCTTCCTGGAAACCCTGGGCAGCCAGATTGGGCTGACCATCGAAAATGCCCGTTTGAAGATGGCCGAACAGGAAAGGCAAACCCAGCTTGAAACCCTGGTTGAGACCGGGCGATTGGTAAATGCGTCCCTGTATTTGCCCATCGTGCTGCGCGATGTAGCTGCCAGCATGATCAGGCTCCTTGAAGTCGATCTTTGCATCACGCTTCTTTCCAATGGCGATGGAGATCGATTCACCGAGCTGTACCTGACCAGGGCGGGCAACAAAGCGGAATTGCCCCAGCATGAGGCGATTTCGCTTGACCGGGCCGATCTGCCAGGGTTGGCCCAGGCTTCGGAACTGTCCGAACCGGTTGTTTTCAGTCACGGGCAGGTTGATGGCGAGGAACTGGCCTGCCGTCTTTTGGCCCGTTTTGACCTGCAATCCGGTGTTGTGCTCCCATTGACGCTCCACGGTGAGACTTTCGGGGCGATTGTCATTGGCAAGCAGCGCCAGGCGGAGCCGTTTACTCCTACCAGTGTGCAGCTGGCGCGCGCGCTGTCTGACCAGGCCACCCTTGCTATCCAAAATGCGCGCCTGTACAGCCGGACCGATGTCGAATTGAGTCGCCGCATAGAGGAAATCACTGCGCTTGAGGCGATTACCCAGCGCATGTCACGGCGGCTTGACCTGGATGCGGTGATTAGACAGATCGTTCAGGCGGCCCGCGATGCTACCGGGGCCAGGTATGGTGAAGTGGCGCTTCTCAATGAATCAACCAGCATGTTTCAGGTCGTATCCCAGGTTGGCAGCGATCAGGAGTATGAAGAATGGCCAGCCGACACCGGTTTGACCGGTCGGTCTTTAGGCTTAAAAAGTCCGGTCAATGTTGGCAATGTGTCTGCTGACCCGGACTACCTGATGGTTCACGAGGATGTCCGCTCTGAGCTGGTGGTTCCGATTGTCCTGGATGAAGCCCGGTTGGGCGTGATTAACCTGTCTGATGTCCATCTCAATGCCTTTGACGAGAACCAGACTCAGTTTGTGGAGAACCTGGCCAAGCACGCGGCGATTGCCATCCAGAATGCCCGTCTCTATGAAGCTGCACGGCTGCAGGCAGACGAGTTCAGCTATCTCCGCGATGTGGCGATCGAACTGCTCTCTTCCTACGATCTGGATCACGCGCTCCAGATCGTCGCGCGGGCCGGTCAGCAGCGGACCCAGTCCAAGGATATCCATATCTATCTCTATGACAGCGAACAGGACAGGTTGACCTTTGGCACCAGCCTGCTTGAAGATGGTTCCACCGATCGCCCCGCGTTTACGCCCCGGCAGAATGGGCTTACCTATACGGTTGCCCGCTCCGGGGAAAAGGTGGTCGTGCTTGATTTGCCATCGCACCCGCTGTTTAAAGACTCGGACAGCGGGCCCTGGAAGCGGGTCGGGGCAATTGTTGGCATACCGCTCAAACGTGGTGAAGAGACTATCGGGGTCTTTAACCTGGCTTTTCGCAGACCTGCCGATCTCGATGATGCCGCGATCCGGTTCCTGGAATTGCTTGCTACCCAGGCCGCTTTTGCCATCTCCCGTGCCTATCTTTACGAAAGCGAACACCATCAGCGCGAAGTTGCGGTGACGCTTTTCCAGACCTCCTCGGCCATCGCCTCGACGCTTGACCTGGGCCAGGTGCTGTTAACGTTGGCTGAACAGCTTACCCGGATCAGCGGGTTGAATGCCTGCGTGATCAGCGGCTGGGATGAAAAGCACGAGCAGCTTGTCCTGTTGGCCGATTATGCCACCATCTGCTGGTCGGAGGATATGGCTGTTAAATACGACACCGGCCTGCTTGATGTCCAGGCGGCGGCGCTTGCCGCCGGAGAACCGGCATTCTTGAACTACCGGGATCTGGGCAGTTCGGCCCGGGTCGCACCGGTGGGCGTTGCGGCTGAACTGGCAGTCCCGGTTTTGGTTAATGGCCAGCCGGCTGGTGTGCTTAGCCTGGGCTGGCTGGACCCCCCGGATCATATGCTCGTAGCTGCTGTGAGGCAAGACCTGGAATCCATGGGCGATGTCGTGTCGTCCTATGTCAGGGCAGTGCTCAGCCAGCAAGATTCGGAGCGGGTCTGCGAATATGTCAGGCAGCTGCTCGATCGCTCATCTGCCAACAGCTGCCTGATTTCCGGGTGGAATCGGGAGGCGGACACCATCCGACCGGTGTTTGACTGCGTCCGGCGTGTCTGGGGGTGGGACAGGGGTGTTCTGTATGGGGATATGCCGGAGTTGATTGAGGGCGATCTGCCGGCTGTCGTTCACACCGGTGCTGCTGACGGCGCCCCCTCAAAATGGTCGGGCATGCGCGATCTGGATCTCCCAGCCAAGATTTATATCCCACTGGTGCACAAGGGACAGCGAATTGGGCTGGTTGAATTGTACGATATCCAGGGCGCCTGCGATGTAGAACAGGAAACGCTCGACCTGCTGCGCGTGATCGCCGAGCAGGCTTCTGTGGCGATTGCCAATGCCCACCTGGCGGATCAGATTCGCACGGCACGAGACAGCCTTGAAGCCATCCTTAACAGCAGTCATGATGGGATCATCATGTTTGACATGGAAGGGTACCTGGTGCTGTGCAATCCCCGGTCAGAGTGGCTGCTTGGTGTGCCAATCACCCCGTATATCGGTCAGCACTTTCTCCAGATCGTCCGGCAGTCACGCGCCTATAAATCAGATGAAGAAGTCTTCCGTACCCATGAAGTGATGGCCTTGCTGCGTGACATCACGGCCCGGCCTGCGCTGGTGACACGCCGCACTTACAAGCTGCACTCGCCCGCGCTGCGGGTTATTGAGGAAGTGACAGTCCCGGTGCTTGACGCCGAGGAGCAGGCCATCGGGCGGTTGGTTATTTTGCACGACATTACCCGGTCTTACGAAGTCGATCTGTATCGTGAAGAGCTTTCTCGCATGATTGTCCACGACCTGCGCAGCCCGCTGGCGGGTGTGATTACCGGGTTGATGATGGCGCATGACGAGCTGGATTACCTGCCGGAAAGCGAGGCTCGCAGCAACCTGGAAATAACGGTCACGGTTGCCCTGGAAGGCGCCAATGCGGTCTACGCGCTGGTCGAGGAGATACTGACCATTAACAAGCTGGAAGCCGGCGAGATGCCCCTTGATCTGACGGTGGTCAACCTGAAGCAACTGGTCAGCCAGGCCCTCCGGGTTTTGAAAACCACCGCGCATGATGCTGATGTCGCGCTGATCGCGAACTTGCCTGAAGACTGCCCCGCTGTCCGGGTGGACCCGGACAAGATCGGGCGTGTGCTGACGAACCTGCTGGATAACGCTCTCAGATACACCCCTTCAGGGGGAGAGATCCGGGTTGCTGCGGAGACGCAGGGACTCATGCAGCGCGTATCCGTGACCGATACCGGGCCAGGCATTACTGCCGAGGAGCGTTCCCGCATTTTTGACCGGTTCTATCAGGGCGATGTCAGTCGCCGCCAGCGGGGGCCTAAAGGCTCCGGGCTTGGCCTGACATTCTGCCGTCTGGCCATCGAGTCCCATGGGGGGCGCATCTGGGTTGAGGATGGGCCGGAAGGCGGCGCGGCCTTCTTTTTCGAAATCCCCTTGGCGGGGGAGCCGGCAGAGGGTGTTTCGCCTGCGGCACAGTGACCCTTTTGGTCACAGTGATTGTGTCTTAATGAGATGGGGCAGCAGGCACCCTCAATTTGCTGTTGTCCGGGTAATAGCTGTGATATAGTTTGCCTATGACTCCTGAACATCGCATGTCAATTGCCCGCTGGATAGCGGGGATCGGCATCCTGACTGCCGTCGGGCTCCTGTGGCCCGACATTGGACAGTATGGGGCAAACGATTGGGCTGCGCTCTCTTCGGCGGCAGCATTGATTGCGCTGGCAGTTAACCTGGGGGTCGATACTGCGTACGGCACAATCACCTTTGTTCCGGTCATTGTCCTGGCTGTATATCATGCGTTTGGTCTGAAGCCGGCACTTTCCAGCACTTCTCTGGGGCTGTTGATTGGCGGTGCGGCCTTCCTTACCAGCTCATGGAACAGGCTGCCTGAGAAGAAATGGTGGGCTAAAGTCGCGTCGCTGCCCTATGAAATTGGGCGCAGTGGTCTGTCGCTGCTGGCAGCAGACTGGGCCAATCGGAACCTGTACGGACAGAATCCGCTGATCATCATTCCCGCCTTCAGCGCCCTGTTGCCGCTGGTTATCTCCCTTCTGGTTTATCTGATCGTCTATGACCTCATTATCCTGGGCGACCTGCGCCTGCGAGGAATTTCTATCAAGGAAGCTATCCAGGAAGACCGGATTACCACGCTTGCCATCCAACTCCTGCCGTTGGGGCTGGCACCTTTTGCGGCAATTACCTATGCGCAGCTCGGAATCCTCGCTTTTGGTATTTTTGAACTGGTGATATTCACTGTTGTGATCGTGGTAAACCGCCTGACCCTTGCCCAGGATCGCCTGTCCGAGCGGGTGGCCCAGCTGCAATCGATTTCGACCATGAACCAGCTTCTGCGCACCGGTCTTGAGCTTGATTCGCTTTTGCAGACTGTCTATCTACAGATTGCCAGCCTGCTCAAAGTTGACAATATCTGCATTGTGTTGGGCAAACCCGGCATATCAGAACCGCTCTGGCAGCCCCGCCTGATCTGCGAAAACGGGCGTACGGTGGAGCGCCCCGAGTCCCGCAAGGTTGATGGCTTCAGCAACTGGGTGATGGAGAACGGGCAGTCCCTGATTGCCGAGTCGGTCGGGCAGAAGGCCCAGGAACTGAGCATCAGCCCGCCGCCCAACGCTCGCTCGTGGATGGGCATTCCCCTGATTGCTTCCCGGCGCACAATGGGCAGCCTTTCGATCTGGATTGGCCTCCGGGAAGAGACCGGCAGGGTCTTTACCGACAAGGATTTCGAGGTTTTCTCCACCATTGCGGCTCAAACCGAGGTCTCTCTGGAAAATGCGCTCTT
>JAFGNO010000108.1 GCA_016926985.1 Anaerolineae bacterium | reverse complement strand
GCGCCACGCTCGGCGTGCTTGCCTGTGCTTTCAGCCATCAGTCTACCTCAGAAAGCCGTTGTTTCAGTGCATCAATGGTGGGGATTGGAGAGGGGTCAACACCATAGGCCATAGCAAGATAGTAGCTGACATAGTCACCAAATTGGATCAGGCTAAACTGCTGAGCAAGTCGGCTTTTACCCTGAGCTGTTACTTTGTCAACCATAACCGCTTCCTGAAGCAGCAGTTCAAAGCTGGCCTGATGGCGAACTAAAACCCGTGGATGATTGTGTTCTGCGGACATAAGCTGCACAACACAGAGGTGACGAAGCTGGGCATCAGGATACTCCAGCCCTACCACTGTGTTGTGATTGAGCTCCGGTAGAATCTCAAAGTACGCTGCAGTCTTGGCATTTTCGTTGATCTGGGTCTTCCAGCGGCGGGCAACCGGTGAAAGGATGCCTGCGCCCCAGGTCACCGGAATGCGACCGACAAGCTGCCCGGCCAGGCGCTTGGACGGGTTACGGGAAACAGGCATTTCCACACCCAGCCGGTAATTACCTTTCCTGAGCAGTTCTACTGCCTCAATCACATCTCCCTCAAGCTCTGGCACTATCTCCAGCCTGACCAGCAGCGCCAGCAGCATTCCATAGAGCCAGCCCAGCGCAGCTCGAGGCAAAGACGGGTAGCTGTACAGGGCTGCTGTCTCCCCAGCCTCCTGCACAATTTCCGCTAACTGCCCACCGGTAGTAATCGCCAGGACACGCGCGCCGCGCTCCAGGGCCTGAACCACGGACGACAGAGTCTCTTCTGTATTGCCTGAGTGGCTGAGCGCAACCACCAGTGTAGCCGGCCCGGTGACATAGCCCGGCAGTTCATAGGTCCGGTTGACCTCAATAGGTACCCGGCTGGCGGGTCTGATCAGTTCTGTCAGCAGTTCGCCGCTGATGGATGATCCACCCATTCCACAGATAACGATATGCCGGATATCCTCCGGATCGCCGGGCAGATCGATGGACTGTGCATATGACCAGGCAGTATGAAGCTGCTCAGGGAGGTCCCTGATATATGCCAGCATGCCATCAACATCATACTGGTGAAAGCTTCCCGGATCATCCAGATTCATGATGGCCCTCCACAACGCTTGCCGGGCTGCAGGGCCTGCGCCAGCCCGTAGACTTTGACTTGAAACAAATCACCAAGCTTTCTGCCGTTCTTAACCAGTTGTCTGCGGTAAGCCTGGTCAAGTGGGGTAACCGTCATCAGATAAGCATTCTCACCATTGTCGCGATAGTAGCCCTTACGTACACCGCTGATCTCAAAACCATATTTCCGATACAGGTTCTGGGCAACGTGATTGCTGACCCGGACTTCAAGTGTGACCATAGCTGCTCCCTGTCGGATGGCCTGCTGGACCATCAGCCAGATCAGCAGCTCGCCGAGCTTCCTGCGCCGCCAATCCGGGTGTACAGCAATTGTGCTGATATGGGCTTCGTCGGCGATCTTCCAAAACCCGGAATAGGCAACGATAACCGGTCTGCTCTCATTGGTTTGCTTCCTGACGCGCAGGGGCCACCGCACTCTCCACTGCCCGTGTGCATCATCCACCTGACTATTAGGGTCAGCCAACTCAACGACCAGCATGGTTGACCGGTCACTGTTTATCTCGTGATGGTAGGTACGAGATGACCAGGGAGTAGGAAAAGATAACCGATCCATCTCAACCACCCGGTCAATGTCCTCCTCCACCATGCGTCTTACGGTGAGTTTTAGTTTCTCAGTAACCACGGTAACCCGGTCCTGGTTAATTCAAATACAGCGGGGAGAGAGAAGCAGCATTATGCTGTTCTCCATCATGAAGCCGTCGATGCACAAGCGCCGCCAGATACCCGGCCCGGCGAATCCGCTGCTCAGGCGGTGCAATGACTGCCTGTTTACCCAATCTCCCCAATGTCTCAAGCCCTTCCCGGTCAAGCTCGCCGGTAAACTGAGTTGGCTCGTAAATGGTTTCGGCAATCTCCGCGCATGTCGTGATATATGGGCGGCTGACCGCCTGCCAGCCTTGCGCTGTCCAGATATAAAACCCGGCGTTGACCCTGCCCCGTCCAGCCTGGGCCACCGCGCAGAGCTTATCCACCAGGTGTGGCTGGGCGGAGGCAACGATATCGAGGGTAGGAATCCCCACAACAGGCAGCGGATTGGAAACTGACAGAGACAGGCCTTTCGCCAGACTCATACCAATGCGCAGCCCCGTATAAGAGCCAGGTCCCAGCGCAACCCCAACTGCGTGAAAATCGCCTATGGAAAGGCCAACTCTATTCAAAATTGTGCTTAATACCGGGGTCAATTCAACCGTATGGTGATTGGTGGTTTGCCATGTTGATTCGGCAAGTATTTGCTCGCCATCATATACTGCTATACTGACAACTCGTGTTGCCGAGTCCAATGCAAGGATCATCCTGCCTATCCTGAGCCAGCTTGAATTGCTGGATTGTAACACCGCACCCACGGATAGCAAACCTTGCATTGGTCATGCGAACCGATGATAAAACTAACTACCATCCAGGCTTTAGCCTCCTTATACTGGAATGGTCTGGACGGTGTTGATAGAGAGGGCATCGATGCAGCTAACCATCAGCATCGGGCAGATGGATATTCGCAAAGGCGATCCGGAGTATAACCTGGCGCGCGCTGCTGAGTGGATTTACAAGGCCGCTTCTCGCGGATCTGACCTGATTGTTCTGCCTGAATTGTGGGATACCGGCTACGCACTTGAGGATGCCTCACGCCTGGGAACCCCCCTCGGGTCTGGGCGGTTTGTGCAGGTCGCCCAACTGGCCGCTGAACATCGTATCCACGTGGTTGGCTCGATGCTTGAGGCGGAGATGGATGCCAATGGCAGTTTCCTGCGCGCCTACAACACTGTGTGCTGGTTTGATGCCAGAGGTGAAACAATTGGTGTGTATCGCAAGCTGCACCTGTTCCGCCTGATGCAGGAGGAAAAATACCTGGCACCGGGCAGCAGCACACTCGTGGTCAACACCAGCTGGGGAAAAGCCGGGGTTGCGATCTGTTACGACCTGCGCTTCCCGGAGCTTTTTCGCCGGTATGGGGTGGAAGGCGCGGTTATGACCATCCTGCCTGCCCAATGGCCTACACGGAGGATTACCCACTGGCGCACCCTGCTGCAGGCCCGCGCCATCGAAAATCAAATGATTGTGGTTGGGTGCAACAGAGTGGGTCGCGATAACAGCGCTATGTTTGGAGGACATTCAGTCATCCTGGATGCCTGGGGAGAACCGGCGGCTGAAGCCGGGGATGAAGAAAAGCTGCTGACTGCTTCTGTCGACCTGTCATCAGCGACCAGGGCACGAAAAGCAATCCCGGTCTTTGATGACCGCCGACCTGACATATATTGATCATCATATAGCTTGAGAGGACATTATCAATGGCTGAACCTGCAACCTATTATGCCGATCTCAACCCTTCGCCGCGTCTTTTGCTTGGGGCTGGTCCGAGTTCGGTTCACCCCCGTGTCCTGCGCGTCATGGCAACGCCGCTGGTTGGGCACCTCGATCCCCAGTTCATCACGTTAATGAACGACGTACAGCAGCTCCTCAAGTTTGTCTTTGAAGCACCCGAAGACGCCTTTACCATCCCTGTCTCTGGAACCGGGACTGCTGCCATGGAAGCTGCGCTCTGCAACTTCATTGAGGAAGACGACCCGGTGTTAATTTGCGTCAACGGATATTTCGGGGAGCGTCTGGTTGACATGGCCCAGCGCTATCGCGCGGATGTCCGGCGGGTTGATGTGCCCTGGGGAGAAGTATTCAGCGCCTCGCAGATCAACGATACTCTGTCCAGCTTCCCGGCGAAAATTGTCGCCATTGTCCATGCCGAAACCTCAACCGGCGCCCTCCAGCCGCTGGAAGAAATATCAGAAGTTGTGCATGCGCATGGCGCGCTGCTGTTAGTCGACTGCGTGACCTCCCTGGGCGGGCTTTCTGTCGGGATGGAACGGGTTGGCATTGACATCGCCTACAGCGGTGCGCAAAAGTGCCTCAGTGCCCCGCCGGGCGCTTCGCCGCTGGCAATCGGCCCCCGGGCGCTGGAAATGCTGGATAAGCGCCAGACAAAGGTAGCCAACTGGTACCTTGATATGACCATGTTGACCAAATACTGGGGGCCAGAGCGCATCTACCATCACACTGCACCAATCAGCAGCGTATATGCCCTGTATGAAGCACTGCGCATGGCATACGAAGAAGGACTGGGAGCCCGCTTCAAACGCCACCGCGACAATGCCCACCTGCTGTGGGATGGCCTGGGCGCGCTGGACATGAAGCCATTAATCCCGCTGGATCGCCGGCTGCCTTCTCTCACCACTGTGCAGCTACCCCAGGGGCTGGACGAGGTCGCCGTGCGCAGCCGCCTTTTGAATGACTACAACATCGAGATCGCTGGCGGGCTGGGCGCGTTCAAGGGAAAGGTCTGGCGGATTGGCCTGATGGGGCATTCCAGCCGGGCGGAGAACGTGATCACGCTGCTGGGCGCGCTCGAACGTATACTCTCCTGACAGGATCGAAAATCCGGACGGGTATGCCGGGGGAGCAGGATTTTCCCCCGGCTTTTTACTCAGCAGTATGTACTTTCAGGTAATCTGACGCCCAGGTCAGGCCGATCAGTGATTTGCTGTCCTGGATCTGGTTGGTTTGGACCATCTTCACGGCCTCTTGAAGGGATTTGCGTATGATTTCTATATCCTCATCCACATCCCCCTGGAGCCGCGAGGGACTGAGATCCAGGGCCAGATAGATGGTGATAAACTCGGTAGTATAAGACGCAGCCACATAAAATCCTCCCAATTTGATCAGTTCGCCAGGGAAATAGCCAATTTCCTCCTGTAACTCTCGCCGGGCGCAGTCTGCCGGCTCTTCACCCGGTTCCAGGCCCCCGGCGGGCACCTCCAGGAGATGCGCTCCTGCCCCAGCCCTATACTGTGATACCAGAAAGACATTCCCATCCTGATCAACCGGGATGACGGCCACCGCGCCGCTGTGCTGAATAATCTCGCGGCGATAAGTTGTACCATCTTCTCGCGCAACTGTATCTATCCTTAAATTGACCACCTTGCCACTGAAGAGGTGTTCACTGCCAACAATTCGTTCGCCAGACATCCTTCCCCCTATCAAAATGAAAGGGCTATTGACAAGCAGCCAATAGCCCCCTGGTGATGATCGTTTTTTTTACTGCTGCGGGATCCGGATCACCTGCCCGATTGACAGGGCATTGGGATCGGCGATGCCATTGTAACTGGCCACGGCCTGCCAGGTCATCCCATATTGCAGGGCAATACGATAGAGATTCTCCCCCTCCTGAACAGTGTGGAGGATGTCACTGGATGTATCCGTTTCCCCATCACCTGTTGGCCCACATCCAGGAATGTTCAGCACCATTCCCACTGCAATGGCATCTGGATTGGTGATGCCATTTGCATTGGCCAGCGCTTCAGTTGTAAGCCCATATCGCAGCGCAATCCGGAACAGGTTCTCACCAGACTGGACCGTATGTGTGGCCGGACATTCAGCGTCACCTGGTTCGGCAGTTGGCTCTTCTGTAGGTTCTGCCGTTGGTTCAGCAGTTGGCTGCTCGGTCGGAGCCTCGGTTCCCACGGGAGTTGGCTCCTCGGTTGGCACTTCGGTTGGTATTTCGGTTTCAACCGGCTCTTCAGTTGCAGTCGGCGCCATAGCAGTCTGTGTCCCAAACAGATCAATGGGCAAAAGCTGAGTCGGCGTGATAACAACATCTGTTTCCAGCGGCTCGGTTTGCCCGCCCGACTCCTGGGTAGGCTCGGTATCCTGCGAGACAGGAGTCAATGGGGCAGCGTTTGCACCAGCCAGGGTGCAGCCTGCTATTATGGTTGAGGTTAAAACCAGGATCACTGCAATTGCAGCCACGCGACGTACTTTCACACTCATAAAAGCCTCCCGCTCATCCAAGTGGCTGATAATTTTTAATCTGTGCTAGAGCACTATAGCATTGCTTTGCGCGGTATGCAACTTGCGGAAGACTTCACCGGCGATCAGCGCAGAACTGGACGGGTATCAGAGCGTCCGCGAACGATGTTGATCATATCAGCCAGCATACCATACGCGGTAGTAAACGGCCCGGGATCATACTCAATCATCGTCAGCCGGGGGAGGATATCGGTGTCAAAGCTGACAATGCTGGTTGTCCCGGTTATTCCCGCCATAGTGTCTGAATAATCCACCTCAACCGGAGCAACCCGTGCGGTTACCGCATGATCGCCGCTGCAGACGGCTTCGCAGACCAGCCGGATCCGCTTCCCCCTGCTGGCTGCCTGCTGTACATCCTGAAGGGCAATCCCCCGGATGCCGGTGCGGTACACCTCTGCCGGACGCAGGTCTGCCTGCATGGCCACATTGGCGAGGATGGTTGTCTTGATAGCGGCGTCCCAGCCATCAATATCCAGGGAAGGATCAGTTTCCGCGATGCCAATCGCCTGAGCGGCTGACAGCGCGTCCTCAAAAGACAGGTGATCCTGTTCCATTCGGGTCAGGATGTAATTAGTGGTGCTGTTAAATATCCCACTGACCCGGTTGACTGTAGCTCCAGGCAACCCTTCGCGCAGTACCCCATGGACTGGAGCCCCATCCATAACAGTGGATTCAAAAAAGAACCCGACATTATTTTCTGCCGCCAGCGCCGACAGCTCGTGATATCCAAAAGCCACCGGGCCTTTGTTGGCAGTAACCAGATGGCAGGACCGACCAAGCAGCTCTCTGGCATAACCAAGTGCTGGCTGGCCATCCTGCGGGTTGGTAGGGATACTCTCAAAAAACAGATCGGATTTGCAGCCGTCAATAAACTGCTCTGTGTCCAGCATGAGGTTCCCATCCAACACATTGAGATGATGCCCATTCTGCACCGAGGCAAGGGCCCGCTGAAGATCAAGCCCATTCGGGTTCACTATATGCCCATGCCGACCGGTGCTGATACCCACAACACAAAGTTCAATACCGAACTGCTGGTGCAGTATTTCAGAGCGGGACATGATAAGCTCGGCCAAAGCCCTCCCGACATTCCCAAACCCAAGTAGAGCAATATTTAGGCGCATACGGGTCCTCTGTTCAAGTCATTCAAGTACAATGTCAGGGGCGCAGCATGCTGCGCCCCTGGACTGCTTTCAACCAGCTGGCTAACGCTAACCTGTCGGCGCCTGGTCGGACGTATCCTGAGATGGGGTTTCTGGTTCCTCTCCCTGCTCAAGCATATAGTGAAGGAAGTCACCGGCGAAGCGACAAAGCAATGTCAGTAAAACCTGATCCGTTTCGTTGAAAGGTTGCCCGTTGAGCTTGTTGAGGACCTCAATCACGCCCAGGATGCGACCGCGCCCGACAATTGGGGCAGCGAGAATAGATTTGGTAACGAAGTTCAGGGATTGATCGATACGGGCATAAAATCGGTCATCTGCGCGGGCATTGTTGACAATAGTTGGTTTCTTGTTCTGGACAACCCAACCGGCAATTCCCTTGTCGGCAGGCATGCGCTTGCCGACCAACTCCTTGTTACTTGGGCCGCTAACCTGGACAAAAACCAGCTCTGCACTTTCATCGTCCAGAACCAGCAGAGAACCCTCCTGGGCACTGATGACCGACCTTGCACTATACAGGATACGTTCCAGCAATGGCATGATTTCAGACGTGGGATCCATTGCATCAACAGCATCCATCAGGGCCTGGATCGAGTCAATATAACTACGGAGTACAATAACTTCTTCGCGAAGAAGCTCGTTTTCTTCTTGAAGACGGGCCAACTCCTGTTTTACGTACTGGCTAACCCCCATGTTAGGACCCTCACTTTTAAACCGGAAAAATAATGACGAGACAACTGCTTGAAGCCAGTCTATCATAAAGCCTGAAGAGCAACAAGAGCGCAAACGCCATCCTCCAGGCTGGAACTTTTCTGGTTAATCTCCGCTATAAAGATCAAAATCAGGTCGTTCAGACTGATTTTATTCAGACCGTTATAGTGGTAGAATGCAAACATGGTTATCGGGGCTGCTATCATTGAGCTTCAACTGCCGGGTGTGCAGTCGTTGAAAGAAAAGCGAAGCATGCTAAAAGGCCTGACAGCACGCTTACACAAGCATTTCAACATATCCTGTGGTGAGGTAGCCCTGCACGATGCCTGGCAGTCTGCGTCGCTGGGAGCAACTGTGGTTTCAACCAGTCCCGTTCATGCCGATAACGTTTTGGAAAATGTTGTCGGCTGGATTGAGGTAAACAGGCCTGATATAGTTGTGGTTGGGCACAGCATAGAAATCATTCATTTCTTTTAACGACATCAGTGAACAAACAATTCGCCGGGTCGATCAAATGTGAGGTTGATTATGAGCAAAACAGGCAATCAGCAGACTAGCACAACAGATTCGCAAGGCGCTTCGCCTACTGGCTCCGCCAGCAGCAGCCGGGTCACCCGCTGGTTGATGGGGCTTATTCTGGTTGCTATCCTGCTTTTCATTGTGGTTATTGGTTTTCTGATTGTGGATACCATCCTGCGCCTGCGCCAGCCAGCGGTTGATCTGCCGGGCGCGGTCAGCACGCAGATTAATCAGATTCTAAACCCCACTCCCACGCTGATCGCCGACTCGCAAACCGTTGTCCGGCAGGTTCAATCATTGAGCCGGTTAGAAACCGCGTCTTACACCATTGAAAAGGTTATCACCGCTGAGAGCGGCGAAGGGCCATTGGGCTTCCTTTTCAGGGACCGCCTTTTGCTGGTTGCGCAGGGACAGGTGATCGCCGGCGTTGATCTGTCACGCCTGAGGCCCGATGATGTGCGGGTTTCCGGGACTTCGGTATTTGTGACACTCCCGGCAGCGGAAATCTTTGTCGCCACGCTGGACAACGATGAGACCTATGTCTATGAACGGCAGACGGCGCTGCTGGGCCAGCAAGTGGACCTGGAGACGCTGGCCCGGCAGGAAGCTGAAAGCAGGATCCTCGAAGCAGCCCTTGAGGATGGCATTTTAAGCCTCGCACAGCAGAACGCAGAGCGGACGGTTGAGGGACTCCTACGCGCTCTCGGCTTCGAGGAAGTTGTCTTTGTAACCGGCACACCAGCCCCCGGGCAGAACCTGGGCGAGTAGCTCTGGAAGGGCGCTATGGGAAAATCACCCGCAGACAGGGCTGTGGAACTGCGCGAACTGATCAACTACCATAATTACAGGTATCATGTTCTGGATGCGCCGGTTATCACCGATGATGAATACGATGACCTCTACCGGGAACTCGTGCAGATCGAGCGGGAACACCCGGCGCTGGTTACCCCGGATTCGCCCACTCAGCGCGTCGGGGCAGAGCCCCGCAGCGACCTGCCCAAAGTACAGCACCCGGCCCCCGTTCTCAGCCTTGCCAATGCATTCAGTAAAGAGGACCTTGTTGCCTGGCGAACACGTATCGGGAAGCTGCTGCCAGAGAGGACAACGCTTGATTATGTTGTGGAGCCAAAGCTTGATGGGCTGTCAGTTGTGCTCACCTATGAGCGCGGCGTTTTTACAATGGGAGCAACGCGCGGAAACGGGGAAATCGGCGAAGATGTGACACCCAACCTGCGAACCATCAAATCCCTCCCCCTGCGCATCCCGGCAGACCCGGATGGCCCGCCGCCCCCGGAGCGGCTGGTGGTACGCGGCGAGGTGTTTATCCGGCTGGATGATTTTTACCGCCTCAACGAGACCCGGCTGAAAAACGACGATCCGCCTTATGTCAATCCCCGCAATACGGCATCGGGTTCGCTCCGGCAGCTGGATGCCAGCATTACTGCTGACCGCCCTTTGCAGCTGGCCTGTTACCAGATTCTGTATGGCGAAGGGGATGCTTTGCCAGCCACCCAGTGGGATGTACTCCACTTTTTGACCGGTCTCGGATTCCCGGTGATGCTCTGTCACTCAACGCATTGTGATGACCTTGAAGCTGTGCTGGATTATCTGGAAGTGTGGGAACCAAAACGCCACGAACTCGACTTTGAAATCGATGGACTGGTAATCAAGGTCAACAACCTGCAAATTTCCAATAACCTTGGCGTGGTGGGGAAAGACCCCCGGGGCGCGATGGCCTTCAAGTTCCCCGCCGAAGAACGTACCACCCAGCTTCTGGACATTGGGATCAACGTAGGCCGTACGGGTGTGCTGGCCCCCTATGCGCTGCTTAACCCCGTAGAAGTGGGGGGTGTAACCGTTAAGCAAGCCACGCTGCATAATTTTGAAGATATCCAGCTCAAAGATATCCGCATTGGCGATACAGTCATTGTGAAACGATCCGGCGAGGTAATCCCATATGTCGTTGGGCCGGTAGTCGATCTGCGCGCTGGCGAAGAAAAGCCCATCCTCCCACCGGAAACCTGCCCTTACTGCCATGCACCAATTGTCCGCAAAGAGAGGGAGATTGCTTATTACTGCTCCAACCCCGACTGCCCGGAGCGGCTGGTACGCTCAATTGAATACTGGGTTTCGCGCAGGGCAATGGACATTGAGGGAATGGGTGAGCGCATTGTACGCCAGCTTGTGGAAGAAGCAATCATCCACGATGTGGCCGATCTGTACTACCTGGAAAAATCCGACCTTCTCCATCTTGAGGGGTTTGGCGACAAAAAGGCTGACAACCTGCTTGCTGCCATTGACGCCAGCCGTCACCGCCCCCTTGACCGGCTGCTGACGGCTCTGGGGATCAAGGGGGTGGGCAATACTGTCGCTGCCCTGCTGCTTGAGTATTTCCCATCGCTGGAAATGCTCATGGAGGTCTCACAAGAGGCGCTGGAGAATGTGCCGGGTTTAGGGCCGCATACTGCCAGCGCAGTTGTGGCCTTCTGGGAAGAAGACCGGAACCGGCGGAGGATTGAAAAGCTGCGCGCTGGGGGAGTAGAACTGGTCCCTGTTGAGAAACAACCGGCATCCGACCGACTGGCTGGACTGACATTTGTGATCACCGGTACACTCCCTAACCTATCCAGGGATGAGGCCAGCGAACTCATTGAGCAGCATGGTGGTAAAGTAAGTGGGAGCGTGAGCGGGAAAACAGATTATGTGCTTGCAGGGGAAAATCCTGGCAGCAAGCTAGCACAGGCCCAGCAGCGAGGCGTCCCAATCATCAGCGAGAGCACGTTATTCAACCTCCTGGAAAGTTAGCCATGGCCAAAGATGGCATTGTCATCCTGAAACAAGGGCGCGAAACGCCCATTCAGCAGTATCATCCCTGGGTATTCTCCGGGGCGATAGATACCACCCGCACCCATACTGACGAGATTGAACCTGGCAGTATCGTCGATATCCGGGACTATCGCGGCGGGTTTTTGGGGCGTGGTTATTTCAATCCCCAATCAGCCATCCGTGTACGGGTACTGTCCCGGGATCAGACCGATGCGATTGGCCCTGCCTGGTGGCGCATCCGGCTGGCGCAGTCAATTGCCAGGCGGGAAGCATTGGCCAGAAACTCTGATGTTACCGCTTACCGGCTGGTGAATGCGGAAAGCGACGGACTTCCCGGCCTGATCGTTGACCGCTACAGGGATTACCTGGTAATCCAGGCGCTCACGCTCGGGATAGACGTGGTCAAGGACATCCTGGTTAAGGCCCTCGCCGATCTGGTGAATCCTGCCGGGATTTATGAGCGCAGTGATGTCGATGTACGCAGCAAAGAAGGGATACCGGAAACAACCGGCGTCCTGTGGGGCGAGACACCGCCAGAACATATCATCATATCAGAGCGCGGCATGCAGTACCCGGTCGATGTTTTCACCGGGCATAAGACAGGATTCTACCTGGATCAACGGGACAGCCGTGGCTGGTTATTAACATACCCTGACCTTGCTGGACGCGATGTGTTGAACTGCTTCTCGTATTCCGGCGCATTCAGCGCCTGTGCAGCGAAAAATGGGGCCCGTTCAGTGGTGAATGTCGATTCGTCCGAATCGGCGCTTGAGCTGGCCCGCGAGACTCTGGGGTTGAATGCGGTGAGTCCGGTCGAACAGGAATATGTCAACGCCGACGTATTTGACCAACTGCGGGAATATCGGGATGAGGAGCGCGATTTTGACCTGATCATCCTGGACCCTCCTAAGTTTGCGCACAGCAAAAGCCAGGTCGAAGCAGCGGCAAGGGGATACAAAGATATCAACTGGCTGGCATTTCAACTGCTGAGGCCAGGCGGCCTCCTGATGACATTCTCCTGTTCCGGGCAGGTCGATGCCGATTTGTTCCAGAAGATCGTATTTGGGGCAAGTGTGGACGCTCAGGCTCAGGCCCAGATCATTCACTGGCTGGCCCAGCCATCCGATCACCCGGTTCTGCTGGGATTTCCCGAATCGCGCTATTTGAAGGGTCTGGTCTGCCAGGTCGCCGGTCTATGACGCGCCGGCTTTTTGTGCCTCGTGCTCTTTCACTGTCTGCGCCAACTGCTCAAGTTTACTGCTTGTATCCCGCCAGGCTATCCGGCTGAGGCCCATCTTCTGGCGCAGTTTCTCATGCTCCATGCCTGCCATATAATCCTGCACCGAGGCTGTCCAGCGCAGCAGCTCAAATGAGAGTTTCAGACGGCTCAAACCGGCCACTTGAGTCACATCCCGCAGGACATATTCAAGGTTACGCGGTGTGCACTCAAAAATATGTGTGGTGGGCTTACGCTGCTCCAGGTATTCATCCAGGACTTGCAGCAGGGCCGGTTCAACCACAATTTTGCGCTCCTTAAAGCGCATCCGGGGATTTGCATACCGCACCCAGATGTAAGGTTTTTCCAGGTCATCACGCACCACATCGGTGATGCGCAGCCCCACACACTCCGATTTTTTGATACCGGTCTGGAGGAGCAGCGAAACCAGCAGTTCGGGCCGGGCATCCGGTTTTTCCGAGTCAGTCCGAAGACCCCGGATTGTCCGACGAACTTCATCAACCTCGCCCTGAAATAGAATATCGGGAAGGGGACTGCTGACCGGTTTCTGAATCAAAGCAACAGCCGGATCCTTCTGTACCGCCCGTTCTTCATAGAGATAGCTGAAAAAATTCTTCAATGTGGTGACGCGGCGTGCATAGGTTTTTGGGCTGCACGGTTTGCCACGCTCAGTCAGCATCCAGTGAAGAAACTTGTTGAGTTCCGCCGTTGAGAAATCGCCAACCGGTTTGTCTTCCCCGGACCAGGAACCCAGCAGATTCAAATCGCTCTTGAACGCCTTCAGTGTATGAATGGATGCGCCGCTTAATTTAAGTGCCACCAGGTAAACATCCACCGCCTCCTGAAGCGGCGTTTCCGGTTTAACCGGCGACTCACCCTCAGCCTCTGCACTCTCATCGGGAGGTGGCACCGGCATATTATTGAACATCGGGAGCTGTTTGAAATCACTCATGCGGTTCCCTTCGGGGATACCATGACGCAGTGCAACTGCGCTCACAGCCTGCTGACAGAATCTATTGCGCCTCTAGCTCAAGCCAGAAGACCTGGCTTAACAGATAGCCGATATTTTCCCGATTGGGAATCAGCACCTGGGCGCCGCTGGAGGTGGTATAAAACTCCGTGTAGTTATAGTCTATCACACCGGTCCGGATGAAGTCGCGCTCAACCTCCTGGGCCAGCAAAGCCAGACTGACTAACTGCTCCAGGGTGAGATCGGTGGTAATACTGTCGCTCAGGGTCGCATAAAGTACGGGGGATTTCTGGATCAGGGTGGGCAGCATGTTCAGGCTCAAAATCCTGTTGCGCACGGCAAACAAAATATCCTGCTGGCGCTGCGCACGGCCAAAATCGACATCCGGCGTGTGCCTGGTGCGGGCATATTTGAGCGCTGTCGCGCCATCCATATGATGCTGTCCTGCCGAGATATAAAAGGGGTCAAACCCATAATTCATATCTGGATAGAAGGGATCATTGATCTCCTGAGGCACATAAATATCGATGCCGCCAATCTCATCAATAAAAATAACAAAGGCGTTAAACTCCATCACCATGTAGTGGTTGACCCGAATGCCAAGGTTGTATTCCACTGTGGCAATTGCCAGTTCCCCACCCCCAAGTAAATAGGCAGTATTGATCCTGTTTAACCCATAGCCCGGAATATCGACATACAGGTCGCGAGGAATGGAAAGCACACTCGCAACCTGTCTTTCAGGGTCGATCATGAGCAACATCATACTGTCAGTCAGCGAGCGACCGCTGGCATTGGTCTGTCCTGGGCGCGTATCTGCCCCAAGAACCAACACGGTCACTCGATCGGTTCCCTGCCAGATCGGTGCATTCCCCAGTTCGATTGTAGGTGCCAGAAACTCCGGGTTAGGCGTCGCGTTTGGCGCAATATAAGCCCCATTCTCATCCGGACTGAATGGGTTAAGCGCATCTGCCGACAGCAGAGCGCGAAGGACAACTGCAACCACCAGACTCAAGAGGATCGTCCCGCCAAACAGACCAGAAATTCCGATAACAGTCCCCCATTCCCCCAGCCGCTCGGTCAGGATACGATCCAGTCGGGCCAGGGCTCCTTCCTTTTGCTGTGTTTTCTCCTGCCCGTTTGACAGGTTGTGCTCTGGAGCACGCTCAAATTGATTGACCATGTGCTAAATAATTACCTCGTCAGCACCTATTCTGTATCTCATTGTACCCACTTGAGGTCTTCTGATACAATCCGCCAGGCAAAACAGGTGAACCACAGTGAGTGATAATCATTCTCCAACTTCTGAAACCTACGATCCTGCCGTCTGGCGTGTGATCCTCCACCAGAAAGCCTCCGGTGCCATGAACATGGCAATCGACGAGGCAATTGCTGCGCACGTCGGCACTCAATTGGCGCCACCAACCTTACGATTCTATCAGTGGGAACCAGCCTGCCTGTCACTGGGATATGGCCAGCCATCAACAGATGTCGACCTGGAGCGTTTGAGAGATAAAGGATGGGATATTGTCCGCCGGCTTTCCGGGGGCAGGGCAATCCTGCACATTGACGAACTGACTTACTCGATTGCCATTCCTGCTGATGACCCACGTATGCAAGGGGGCGTGATAGACAGCTACCGTCGGCTCAGCAGGGGGTTGATAGGGGGGCTTGAGGCTTTGGATATTTCAGTAAATGCCAACCCGGCAACCCGGCAAGTACACCGGTTCAAAGGCCCGGTTTGTTTTGAAGTGCCCTCTGATTACGAGATCACCGTTCGGGGGAAAAAACTGATCGGGAGCGCCCAAACCCGTCGGAGCGGGCTGGCAGCCTTACAACATGGCACACTACCCCTGTTTGGAGATATTGCGCGCATCTGTGAGACGCTGGCATTCCCGTCCGAGTGGCATAGACAGGTGGCTGTTGCTCGCGTCCGGGAGCGCGCGCTGACACTTGAAGATATTCTTGGTAAACAGGTGGATTTCCGGATTGCTGCCAGAGCCATTCAACAGGGTTTTGAGCAGGCGCTAAATCTGACACTGGTTGTCTCTGAGCTTTCAAAAGAAGAGCGTTCACAGGCGGAAAACCTGCGAATCAACAAATATGCCACAGATGCCTGGACCCATCGAAGCTGATTTCTGTGCTCAGGGTGAAAATACGCGCATGAAGCTGCCTACTGCCCAGCCAAGACGGTCAGAGTCATTCGGGTCAGTGATATACCACCATGTGTAGCCATCCGCAGCGCGGGGGCCGTCTTTCACCTCAAAAACATCACCATCGTTGGCCACGAAAAAATAGGTGTAATCCACACCCGGGCCCTGGCGCACTGCCAGGCCAGCATTGTCCGTGCCAGCAATCACGATAGTACTGCCAATTGTGATTGGCAGGTTGGCGGGATCGGGCGTCTCGGTGGACGGCGGCAGCGAGGTCGACGTGGGCTGGGGGGTGGGAGAAGGTTGTAAACTGTCATTCCCCGACTGCTCCAGGGTGGGCGTCGCGGTAATCAAAACAAAAATCGGGGTGGGTGAAGGGCCAAGTTCAGCTGTCGGGGTTCCCCTGCTGCTGAATACCACGTACCACATGCCACAGGTAACTGCGGCCACTACCAGGATAACAACCACAAATCCCCACCAGGGAACGTACAGGCCGGATCCGGCCCGGCTGACCTGCCCAGGGTCCGGATGGCTGCGCCGGGCTTTTCCTGGCTGTCTGGTGCGGGGCGGCGGGGCAAGAGCGCCCTTGTCAGGATTTTCCGGGGAAATTCCTGGCGGGGGATGCCGCTTCTCATCCGGCGTCCGGGTTGGACGCTGGATCGGGGTTCGCTGCCGCCTGACAGACGCATTTCTTTGGGTAGGTTGATCTTCTGGTGGTTGCTGCATATCGCTCATGCGTATATCTTCTTACCTGGCACGAATAACCAGCAATGAGAAATCGTCAAAAGCCTCCGCTCCGGCACGATGCTGCTGGACAACGCTGTAGATGCTCTGTGCAATCCGGTCTGCATCATACATGCGAAGACCCCGCACAAGAGAAGCCAAGTTCTCGGCGCCATAGGCTTCCCCTTCTGGATTGCGCATATCAGTAACACCGTCACTGTAGATCACAAGACAGTCTCCAGATTTAAGCTGTACCTGCTGCTCCTTAAAAGGTGTGGTCAACTCCGGCCACAATCCCAGAAACCGACCGCTGCCACCAAGAAATTCGGTCATACCATCGTTATGGATATACAGTGGCTCATCATGACCGCCGCGTACATACCGGAACACATTTGTTTCGGGATCGAGAACCCCGTACAGCGCGGTAACAAACATATCATAGGCTGAAGAAGCGATCAACCCATAGTGAACAGCAGTCATCACTTCTTCTGGTTCCTGCACATACTTTTCCTCATTCAGAAACAGGGTGCGAGCGACCGCCATAAACAGGGCGGCATGCGCCCCTTTATCTGACACATCTGCCAGGAGGATAGCCACCTGCCCACTTTCGAGCAGGCGAACATCGTAAAAGTCACCCCCAACCTGACGCGCTGGCTCAAACTTGGCGGCAAATTCAAACCCCTCAACCTGGGGAAGCTCGGTAGGCAGCAGGCTGCGCTGGGCGCGCGCTGCAACCTCCAGCTGAGCCTCCAGCGCCGCCTTGGCGATGCGATCTGCTTGCGCAGCTTCGAGTTCTTTGTAAGCAACCCTCAGTTCCTCTACACGCTTCTCAAGGTCCTCAATCGCCCTTGTATCGGTCTCGCGGATGATACGGATCAGCGTGTTCAGGATGCTGCGCGCCATCGCCGGGCTTGAACTGAAGACACTGTCGAAATCCTTTTTTGATATCTCAAGCACTTCGGTGTCAACGATGGTGGTCACCGTCGCTCCCCGGGGTTCTTCGGTGATGATCCCCATCTCGCCAAAATATTCCCCGTCGGTCAGGAAGCCCAGCACAAAATCCTCATCCGTTCCTTCAAGGGCTTTGGTGATGATCACCCGGCCATCTGTTATGACATAAAACCGGTCGGCAGGATCCCCCTCATGGCACAGCACTGTATTAGCCGGGTAGGTGGATTTCACAGCCACGCGCCGCAGCATGTCGACAGCCTGTTTATCCAGACCCTTAAATGCCCGCTCAATGATGGCAGTATGCCCGGTTCGTCGTGTCATATTTCTCGTTCCTTCGCCCAGGTGAGCAGTTTATCCCGCGGCCAGGTGTTGATCACGTGTTTTGCCTCAATCCATCCCCGACGTGCAGTTGACACCCCATAGTGCATCATCGACAGTTGTTCCGGGGAATGGGCATCGGTGCTGATTGCTAATTTTACACCAAGTTCAACCGCGCGGCGCGCGTAATGGTCATTCAGGTCAAGCCGCCTGGGGTTGGCGTTAATTTCCATTGCCACATCATGGTGCGCAGCTTCAGACAATACCACATCCATGTCCAGCGCAGCCGGTTCCCGATCCGGGATCAACCGCCCACGAGGGTGCCCGATGATCGAGACGCGTGGATGTCGAATGGCCTGGATCAGCCGGGCTGTTACCTGCTCACGCGGCTGCTGGAGACCTGTATGCATGGAGGCAAGAACAATATCAAATTGAGCGAGTATATCATCATCAAAGTCCAGAGAGCCGTCCGCCTTGATTTCAACTTCAATCCCCTGCAAGATGATAATCTGGCCGTGAAGCTTTTCATTTGCCCCGTCAATCTCAGCCCGCTGCCTGGCAATATCATCAGGCTTAAGCCCCTGAACTATTCCAAGGCCATAGCTGTGATCGGTGATGAGGATATATTCCCGCCCAAGCGTCAGGGCAGCCTGCGCCATGTCAATGACGCTGGCTTTCCCATCACTCCAGGTGGTGTGCATCTGCAGGTCACCGCGGATATCGCCCATTTCGATGAGATCGGGCAGTGAGCCTTCTTGCGCGGCCTCAATTTCTCCCCGGTTTTCCCGCAGCTCCGGGGGGATCCAGGGCAACCCCAGCCGGTTATAGACCGCTTCTTCTGTCGCACACAGAATTTCTTCTGCTGTCTCAACAACCGTGAAAGCATTCTCGCTTAACGAAAGCCCTTTCTTCAGCGCCAGTTCGCGCAGCCGTACATTATGTTCCTTGCTGCCAGTGAAATAGGAGAGCAGCGTTCCATAGCGTTCCGGTGGCAGAATCCGGAGATCGACCTGTTGGCCTGTATGAAGCTCTACTGATGACTTTGTATCCCCGGAAACCAGCAGGCGCGCAACTTCTGGCAGGTTGTTGAACGCTTCCATGATCGGCGCTGGCATTTGGCTGGTTACCAGGATATCAATGTCGCCGATTGTGTCACGACGGCGGCGCAGCGAGCCAGCAACATCCCCCTGCAGCGTTTCAGGCAGCATCATCAGTCGCTCAAGAATCTGCATCGCAGCCGGGAGCGCCCGGTCAAGCGGCAGCCGATCAGTCCGGCGGGCCAGAGCCTGGATGCCCTCCAGTATTTTTGCCTCGCTTTTTGCTCCCATCCCCGGCAGCGTGCGCAGCCGCCCTTCCTGGGCGGCTTTTTCCAGCTCACCCACACCGGTCAGGCCAAGCTCTTTCCAGAACAGCGCAGCGCGTTTAGGCCCCATACCCGATATGGCAAGCATATCCACGACACCGGGGGGGACTTCAGCAGCCAGTCGTTTATAGAAGGTAAGCTCACCGGTAGTCAGGAGCTCCTCGATTTTTTCCGCCAGCGTCTGCCCGATGTGGGGCAGGTCGGTCAGTTTGTTTTCTTCACAGACAGCAGATAAATCGCGGGGCAGTTCGGCAATGGTTTCAGATGCCCGCCGGTAAGCCAGCACCCGGTGGATGCTCTCGCCTTTAATCTCCAGCATGTCTGCTACCCGGGCAAAAATGCCGGCGATTTCCTGGTTGGTCAGTTTTGGCATAGGATCTGCTCTGATAGTTGAATAATGGCCCGCAGTTGTTGGCACAGTATACTGATTCCAATTCAGGCTGACAACGCTCGAGGTGGGATCATTAACGGCTTGACAATGCCCGGTCCTGACAGTAGATTGTGAGTATGTACAATCCCCCTGACCCTGAGCATTTTAATCAAACCGTCTGGTTAATTGCGGCGCAAATACCGGAAGGGAAAGTCAGCACTTACGGGCAAATCGCCTCGATGATCCCGCCGCCAGAAGGCACCTCACCGGTTGAATATGACCGGCTGGCTGCACGCTGGGTAGGTGGGTCCATGAAAGCCACCCCTGCAGGCAGCGGCATTCCCTGGCACCGGGTGATCAACAGCCAGGGCAAAATCAGCCTGCCACCGGGGAGCGCTGGCGCAGAAGAGCAGCGCGCTCTTCTTGAGATTGAAGGGGTGGTGTTTAACGATAAGGGGCGCGTTGATTTCAATGTGGTCGGCTGGGAAGGCCCACCTGATGACTGGTTACTGGAAAAACACCTCCTCCCACCCAGGCGGATGGGAAAAGCCAGCGACAGCGGGGAGCAGATCAGCCTTTTTTAGCGAATGACAGGAAACCATGCAATCACTTCATGAATATGTCGGCAATATGCACGTGCACACCCCCTATTCGGATGGGGAAGCCTTCCACGCTGAAATTGCCCGGCTGGCCATTGCAGCCGGGTTAGATTTTGTGATTGTCACCGATCACAACGTATGGGTTCAGGGCGTGGAGGGATACTATGGGGAAGGAGCGACACAACAACTGCTGCTCCTCTCCGGCGAAGAAGTGCACGACCAGCAGCGCGACCCGCAGGCCAACCACCTCCTGATCTATGGCGCAGAACGCGAGCTGGCCCGATACGCAGCCAACCCGCAAACGCTCATTGATGAAAGCAATGCCAGCAATGGGCTGACCTTCCTTGCCCACCCGGTGGAAGTCGCCGCGCCGCTTTTCCACGAGGATGCGCTGTCCTGGGTAAGCTGGGATATCGACGGATATACTGGCATTGAACTCTGGAATTATATGAGCGAGTTCAAACGCTACCTGACCAGCCGGGTCAAAGCCATTCAGGCGGCATTCAAACCTGAGAAGTTTATCAGTGGCCCATTTGAGGAAACCCTGGCTTTGTGGGACAACCTGCTTAAGGAAGGCAAGCAGGTTTCAGTCATCGGAGGGGCAGATGCGCATGGCACAACCTACTCAATGGGGCCTGTCAGCCGGGTGATATTCCCTTATGAATACCTGTTTCGCTGCGTAAACACACATATCCTCACCACACAACCAATGAACGGCGACTTTGAACATGATAAAAGACTGGTGCTGCGGGCGCTCAAAGATGGTCAGGCTTTTGTAGCATATGATCTTCCAGCACCAACTCGCGGGTTCAGGTTCTCCGCCCAGGGACTAAACGCCAGTGCCACTGTGGGTGGGTCAATCCGGCTGCGCCACGGCGTCACCCTCCAGATCGCCCTGCCCGGCAGGCCAGCGGAAATGCGGCTGATCAAAAATGGGGAACCGGTGCTCACAGAAGCAGGCGGAACACACTGGACTTATATCGCCGATGAAATCGGGGCTTATCGCGTGGAAGCGTATACTGAGTTTATGGGTGCCCGGCGGGGGTGGATCTTCAGCAACCCGATCTACATCCTAGAGTGACAGAAAGGCGTGGAATCCACGGCCAGAATCCGCTGCGGATTCTGGCCGATTTTTTATTCTCAGAGTATACTGTCGTACAAGTGTTCTGGCCGCGGAATGGGATAAAAAATGCCTGAATTTCAACTGGTTGCAGAGTACATTCCAACCGGCGACCAGCCGGAAGCCATACAAAGCCTGGTCGAAGGGTTAAATGCTGGATATCAGCACCAGACCCTGCTGGGAGCCACCGGGACGGGGAAAACTTTTGTCGCCGCCAACATCGTGGCACAAACCCAGCGTCCAACGCTGGTTCTTGCACATAACAAGACCCTGGCAGCGCAGCTTTACTCCGAGTTCAAATCCTTCTTCCCCCATAACGCCGTTGAGTATTTTGTCTCGTATTATGACTACTACCAGCCTGAAGCCTACGTGCCCCGACATGACCTGTATATTGAGAAAGAAGCCACAATCAACGAGGAGATTGACCGGCTGCGGCTGGCGGCCACAACCGCTGTGCTGACTCGCAACGATGTGCTTATTGTCGCCTCAGTCTCCTGCATCTATGGGATTGGCAATCCACAAATCTGGGCCAGCTCGATGATGAAATTACAGGTGGGGGAGACAACCCGACGCAACGCCGTTCTCCATCACCTGGCAAGTATTCAATACGAACGCAATGACATTGAGCTCCGTCCCGGCACATTCCGGGTTCGCGGCGATACGCTGGAGATTGTGCCAGGGTACAGCAACGAGGTTTACCGTGTCTCGCTGTGGGGGGATGAAATCGAACGGATTGTCAGCATCGATCCCTTAACCGGGGAAGTCATCCACGAGCACGAGGCTATAACCATTTTCCCGGCCAAGCAGTTTATTGCCGAGCGTGACCAGGTACAGGATGCTATCAACGCAATTGAGGAAGAACTTGAGGAGCAGCTTGCGTTCTACAAGTCTCAGGAGCGCTACCTGGAAGCTCAGCGCCTGGAGCAACGCACACGCTACGACCTCGAGATGCTGCGCGAGATGGGCTACTGCGCAGGCATTGAAAACTACTCGCGCCACCTAGATAGACGCCCGCCGGGATCGCCCCCCTGGACACTGCTGGATTATTTTCCTCCCGATTTCCTGCTGGTGGTGGACGAATCGCATATGACCATCCCCCAGGTGCGGGGAATGTGGCGCGGCGACCGCAGCCGAAAAGAAACGCTGGTCGATTATGGGTTCCGGCTCCCCAGTGCGCTGGATAACCGCCCGCTCAATTTCGATGAGTTCCGAAGCCGAACCAACCAGGTGATCTATACCACAGCAACACCCGGACCTTATGAACTGGAAAACAGCAAACAGGTGGTTGAGCAGATCATCCGCCCGACCGGGCTGGTCGATCCTGAAGTCGAGGTCAGGCCGGTACAGGGACAGGTTGATGACCTGGTAGGCGAAATCAGCCAGCGAGTCGAGCGCGGCGAACGCACGCTGATTACCACCATGACCAAGCGTATGTCCGAGAAGCTGGCCGATTACCTGATGGAGATGGGACAGAAAGTCCACTATCTGCACAGCGAGATCGATACGCTGGAACGGATTGAAATCCTGCGCGACCTGCGGATGGGGATTTATGACATTGTCGTCGGCATCAACCTGCTCAGGGAAGGGCTGGACCTCCCTGAGGTATCGCTGGTCGCCATTCTTGACGCTGATAAGCAGGGATTTCTGCGCTCTGCTACCGCATTGATCCAGACCATAGGCCGGGCGGCCCGTCATGTGAACGGCAAAGTGATTATGTATGCCGATGAAATCTCGGACGCCATGCAGGCGGCTATTGACGAGACAAACCGGCGCCGGGCCAAGCAGATTGCCTATAACAAGGAGCACGGTATCGAACCTGTGAGTATTGTGAAGGCAGTATATGACCTGACCGAACGGGTTCGGTCAGAGGCCAGCCAGGCAGCAAAGGCTACCAGCGGCATGGGCGGGATTGAAGACCTGCCATCTAAAGAAATCGAACTGGTCATCAGCGAGATTGAAAAACAGATGAAAGAGGCAGCCCGGAACCTGGAATTTGAGAAGGCCGCGCTGCTTCGTGATCAGATGATGGAGCTTCGCGAGATCATGGTCCTGCAGAAGACTGGCAGGACCGACGTACCCATCTGGGAGCAGGATCGTGTGCTGCCGATCTCGGATTTTGACGAGGAAGTCTGACACTCAAAGATGGACTACCCGGACGCCGGCATACTTCTGCTCATGGGGTCTGGCGAACTGTCTGCCAGCATGGTGGAAGTGCATAAATATGCGCTTTCGCTTATTCCCAAACCGGTTCACGCTGTTTTCCTGGACACCCCCGCGGGTTTTCAACTGAACGCCGACCAGATTGCCCAGAAGGCGGTGGAGTATGCCCGCGAACGATTGAACGTATCTCTGTCAGTGGCCTCGTACAAAAATGCTGCCTCCGCTGATTTCATGGCCACCCAGCAGGCTGTTCGCAGTCTAAATGAGGCTAACTATATCTTCAGCGGCCCGGGCAGTCCTTCCTATGCTGTCCAGAACTGGCGCAACACCTTCGTCTTTGATGCACTATTACAGACGCTGGCTGGTGGGGGCTGCCTGGCCTTTGCCAGCGCAGCTTCACTGACCCTGGGCCGCTTCACAATCCCTGTCTACGAGATTTATAAGGTTGGGAGTGTTGCTCACTGGATGAACGGCCTGAATATCACCGGACGCTATGGGCTTGATATGGCCATTGTCCCCCACTGGAACAACACAAGCGGCGGCGATCACGATACAAGGCATTGCTTTATAGGAGTTCCTCGCTGGGAGTCACTGGCCAATCAACTACCCGATCCCACCCGCACTCTCGGAATTGATGAACACACTGCCTGCATCCTGCGCTTTGCCGAGAACACCTGCGAGGTGCGTGGTAAAGGCCATGTAACCATCCTTGGACCGACAGCCCAGGGCAGCAAACGTGAGACTGCTGTATTCAGCAACGGGGAGGCCTTTTCACTTGACTTGCTTCGGCTGGGCCCTGATGAATTGCCTGCTGAAACAGAAGCCGTATCACTGGTGAAAGAGCATGGCGATCTGCTGCACCACCAGCAGACAGATATCCTCCAGACAGGGTCAGCCAAGGAGGTAATTGGTTTTGCTATCAGCATCCTGGAGGAGATGCGCACCATCCTGAAGCAGCAAGACTGCGCCGATCTGAAAAAGACGGAGGAGGCACTGCGTGCTGCAATGGTGTCACTGGCATCCAGATACGCCCCACCACCAATCCAACAAACAGGATTAATTTCACCGTTGATAGACCTGTTGATTCGTGTCCGGACCGAACTGCGCTCAGCCAGGCAGTGGGAACTTGCCGATGCAATCCGGGATGAGCTTGCCGCACTGGGCTGCGTGTTGGAAGATCAGCCTGACGGCACCAGATGGAAGCTCAACTTCTGAGCCTCATTGCCGGGAACAACTTGCCGGAAACCAGTAAGACTGCAATATAATGGGCAACAAACCTGCCTTTTGCCAGCCAATCTGCTTGAGCGGGAAGGAGGTCACATGACACCCATAGAGCAGGCACTATTTGCCCGGTATAAGTATCTTTTGGTGGATGCTGAGGCGACCGTCCTTGAAAGTATCGCTTTCCTGCGCGATGAGCAGGGCCATGACTGGTGGTACCTGGTGGTTGAATCAGATAATACGTTTGCGGCCGCGCCCTTCTCATCCCTTGCCGAAAGGGTGAAGGTTGAGCAGGATGCATTTCTCCAGACACCTCTCCACGCACTTATTGGTTCGCTGTTAGTTCCCATAGAAACCATTGCTGAACCATCGACCGCAGATTACGATGCCACCCTGCGCCAGGCAGGAGAGTCTCAGAGCGGTATAGCAATTATCATCCACAAGGGGGAATGCCAGGGAATACTTGTCACGCGGACAACCCGGTCTGGCGGCCTGTTTGATACCGGGATCATTCAACTTGCCGGACAATACGCAGAACTGCCCGAAGCAGGGCTTCTCAACCGCAGCCGTCTGCGGAAGAAGGGGAAAAAACCAGGGGTGGAACAGACCGACAGCACTGCCGACCCCGCACCGGGAAGAGAGGACTGACCATGCTCGATAACTTAACTTCGCTGATAGAAGGGGCGATCAACAAGCTCGGCCTGACTTTCTTTTTAAGCGGCTGGGTTCCCATGCTGATTGGCACCGCGCTCAACCAGTATGTGCTTGTTCAAAGTGGCTCTATCTGGAACTTCTTCCCGGAACTGGACGGGCTCTGGCTGGGCCTTTTCTCCGGGCAGTTGTTAACAACGATTCTGATATCGCTGGGCCTGGCCCTGCTGCTTTTACCGCTCAACACTCCCATTACCCGGCTGTTCGAAGGCCTGCTGCCGGGTATGAAAGTAGTCCTGTATCCCCTTCTTGCATTGAAGCAGCGCAAGCACAAGCGGCTGTATGCCGATATACACGCCAGGCACCTGGAGCGGCGCCAGCTGCTCACAACGTACGAGTTGAGCGGTGAATATGATGAGGAGGCAGATTTCGGCATCCAGGAGGTGTTGGAACAACTGCACAAAAACCGGGAAAAAGAAGATGTGATCCAGCGGCTCCCCTACGATCCTGGACGTTTAACCCCCACCTGTTTTGGTAATGCCTGGGCGGTGATGGAAGAATACCCGCTCCTGCGTTATGGCATGGACAGCATGATCTTCTGGCCTTATCTGCGAACCATCCTGACCGTTGAAAACCCGGCTCTTCTGCAGCAGATTGATAATCAAAAACTACTGGTGGATATCATGATTCACCTCTCCTTTGTGCTGGGTATTGTGTCCGTTGAAAGCCTGGTGTTTGCCATTTCCCAGGCCCGTTGGGGGTTGCTCATCCTGGCCGGGGGCCTGGTGCTTCTCTTTGCCCTGTTTTATCGTGCAGGTGTGAACTATACCCGGGCAATGGGCCTGTCCATTTCTCAGAGTTTTGACCTGTGCCGAAAAAAACTCCTCAATGCGTTTGACCTCAAGATGCCAGACGATCTGGATGATGAATACTGGGCATGGATGCGCCTGAGTGCCTTCATACGACGGGGAGAACCTTACTACTTCAATATGCTGGATCGCAAAGAGGAGAAGGGATAAATTCAGGAGCCTTGACTAGCACTCCTCAACCCGACCACAGCATGAAAACTCTCATCCAACTCGCCGCCGACCTGTTCAATGTCCAGTTCACACCGCAGCAGGTGACAGCGTTTCTAACCTATGCAGAGGAATTGATTGCCTGGAACCAGCATACCAATCTAACCGCGATTACCGATCCGGAAGATATAGAGATCCGTCATTTTATCGATTCACTATCCTGTGTTCTGGTACTGAAACCACGCCAGGCAGGGTTGAAGGTAATCGATATCGGGACCGGCGCAGGATTTCCTGGCCTGCCGCTCAAAATCCTGTATCCATCCCTCAATCTATCGCTGGTAGAAGCTACTCGGAAGAAACTGGACTTTGTCCAGCATATGATTGACCGCCTTGATATCAAAGGAGTCTCCCTCCATCACAACCGGGCTGAAGAGCTTGGGCAGTCAGCGGAGCACCGCGAAAAATACGACTGGGTCCTGGCACGGGCCGTCGCCGGAATGCCCACCCTGGCAGAATACATGCTCCCATTGGCCAAACTTGGTGGGCGCTGTCTCTCGCAAAAAGGGGAGAATGCGCCGCAGGAAGTGGTTGAAGCCCAGAATGCCATCCAGATTCTGGGAGGCAAAGTGGTTCAACTGATCCCATTGGAGCTTCCTACGGTCGCAGAAACTCGTTATCTGGTGGACATCGCAAAGGTTGCATCTACGCCGCCGCAATATCCCCGGCGGCCCGGTATCCCGTCGAAACGACCAATTATTTCTTAAGTCAGGAGCATTTATGCCCAACCGCCTTACTAATTTCCGCGCCTACCGGGAAAAGATGAACGCCCGCATTTTCGATATCAACCACCGGGGGATCAAGCGATTTTTCAATCTGGATACGGCTGCTTATCGCGATGAAGCACTGGACACCCGGACCAAAGAGCTGTTGG
>JAFGNO010000009.1 GCA_016926985.1 Anaerolineae bacterium | reverse complement strand
GTCTCTCCAACTAATATTTCAACATCTACGCCTGAATTATTGATAAACACAATGCGCGCAAGCTCAGACGATATCAGTGAGCAAGCAGGCGTATCAAATACAAGCGGAGGCCGGGTTGGCTCTGGATCAGGTCCCTGCTGTATTCCAAGGAAGCCTGCGCCAATACCAGACCAGGCTAATAAGGCAGTCAACAAAATAGCCAGCAGGGCTATGGAAACAGCAATTACAGCCACCACCGAGTCGCTGACATGCTGGGCTGGCTCCATATCCCCCAGCTCATCAGGTTTAGGAATAGCCAGCTCGCCATGCTGATCCGGCGCCGCGTCGACCACAGGGGGCAGCGTATGAGCAGGACGTGTTTTCACCTGCCGCTTTTCCAGCCTTTCAAGAAGCTGCCGCGCCTGTTCATGATCAGGATGAAGCCTGAGCACCTGCTGCAAGCTGTGGATTTTCTGTTCGGTTGTTTCAAGCACTGCTGCCAGATACCACCAGGCTGTCGGGTTGTCCGGGTCCTCATTTACGACCTGGCCTAGGAGCCTCCGGGCCTTCCGCCGGTCTCCTGTTCGCAGCGCTTCTACACCTGCTTTTAACCTGTCTTCTGTCATAGCTCAAGGATACGACAAACTGCCAGGTTTCATCAAGTCAGTCAAAGCATTGCTATCAGTATGAATTGCTGAGCTTACCTGGCACATGGTATACTCTCGCGGGTTCGGGGTATAGCGCCCTGACCGCAAACTATAATGAAACTGAAACGCTGGCAAACCATTCTCGCTGGACTGATCATCAGTGCAGTATTTCTCTATCTTTCGCTCAGGCGGGCAAACCTCGATGCAATGCTGGAAGCATTTCGGTCTGCACGCTACCAGTATATCCTTCTGTCCCTCCTGGTTGTCATCTTCTCTGTATTCATACGCGCAATACGCTGGAGCGTTTTAACTCAGGGACGGTTATCAATCGGTGACGCGTTCTGGCTGTTCAATATCGGTTTCCTGGTAAACAATCTTCTCCCGGCACGGATCGGAGAGATATCCAGGGCAATGCTGGCCGGGCAGCGACCTGCCATGCACTTCTCAAGCGCCCTGTCCAGCATCGTCGTGGAACGGTTGTTTGACATGGTAGCAGTGGTTGTTATGCTGGGCATTGTCCTGATTGTGCTTCCCCTGCCCAGTTGGGCTACCGGTGCAGGTGCACTGATGGGCGCAATAGCGATAACCGGCATCATTATTCTGGCAATCGCCGCCCAAAAACCCATGATTATTTTGAATGCCGGGTCGTGGATACTGGCGATCCTGCCGCGGGTGAACAGGGAAAAGGCAAGGGAATTTCTTACCCCCTTTGTTGAGGGGTTGGGCGGCGTAGCAGACTTGAAGACATTCATCCTGGGCGCATTCTGGACTGCTGTTGCCTGGTTGTTGTCGGGTTTCGGCGGCTGGTTGATGTTGCTGGCGTTCTGGGAGGCTGTACCGCTGGCGATTGGTAACCTGGCAATAGCCGCCGCGGGCCTGGGTATTGCCGTACCTGCAGCGCCATCCGGTGTTGGGCCATTTGAGGCAGCAGTCATCGGTGTGCTGACGGCAGCAAATTACGAGGCGGATACCAGTCGAAGCTATGCATTCACGCTGCACGCAGCGAATTTCCTGGTGACAACTGTTTTGGGGCTTATTGGCCTGCTGCGCGAAGGGGTCAGCTTCGGGCAGATCACCCGCGATGCACAGACAGCTAAAAAAGAAGCATCAACACAGTCAGTACCATCACCAGATATCATGCAGGAACACGGCCTATGACCCACGACCAATTAAAGATACTCATGGCACTGCAATACTACGTACCCCATCGTACGGGGCTCACGCAATATGTTCAGCGGGTGGCCGAATCTCTGGCGGCGCGTGGCCATGAAGTAACCGTCCTGACTGCGCGATACGACAATAAACTTGCGCGAGACGAAACCGTTATCAACGGGGTCCGGGTAATACGTTTATGGGCGCCTCTAAGAGTGTCTCGCGGGATGGTTATGCCCGCCTACCCAGAAGCAGCTTATAAACTGGTTCGCATGCACGATGTCGTCAACATCCATGTCCCCCTCTTTGAAACATTCATCTATGCCCTTTATACCAGGTGGATGAATAAGGGTTTGATCGTCACTCTCCACGGCGACCTGGTCCTGCCCAAAGGGCTATTCAACGCCTTTGTGCGCTGGTTTACCTTCCGGCTCTACAAATCAGCCGGTAAAGCGGCCCATCATGTCGTTGCTTATAGTGAGGACTATGCCGATCATTCTTATTACATTGCTCCTTTCCGTGATAAGACTATCGAGGTTCACCCACCAATCGTCATACCAACGCCAGATCGCGATACATCACAGATTAAACGAAAGGAATGGCTGGGAGATGCCGGAGCAAACGCCCGGCTGATTGGATATGCTGGTCGATTTGTTGAGGAAAAACGCCCCGATATCCTGATTAAAGCACTGGATACCATCCATCAGCATTATCCTGGCAGTAAGATCGTATTCGCCGGCGAATATGCTCTGAAATATGAGGACTTCTTTGAGCGCTGCAAGCCACTGTTAGACCAATACAGGGAACATCTGATCTTTCTGGGGCTGCTCACTGACTCACAGGAAGTGGCAGATTTTTACGCTGCCTGTGACGTGCTCGCCCTTCCCAGCGATACCGAGTGCTTCGCGCTGGTTCAGGTTGAGGCAATGCGCTGTGGCACACCAGTTGTGGCAACTGATATTCCTGGCGCGAGAATTGTTGTGCAGAAGACCGGTATGGGGGAGATTGTGCCTCCGCGTAACCCGGAAGCCCTGGGACAGGCAATCACACGGGTACTGGACAATCCGGAGAAATACATCAAACCTATTGAAGACATTGAGCGCGTGTTCAGCCTGGAACGAACTGTTGATGCCTACGAGCACATGCTCAGGGAAGCGGCATATCAAGCAGCCAGGCAGCAGAAAACCCGCTGATTTCTTATGCCTGACCCCGCACTGATCAACCGGATGATCCGCAATGAAGCGGACATGGCCTATCGCCGTCGTGTCATCACCATCTTCGAATGGCTTGACCCAAGTGACGGGGACGTGATACTAGATGGGGGAACGGGGCGCGGCTTCTATCTGAACTTCATCAGACAGACCTGCAAAGCGCAGTTGGTCGGTCTGGAATTGGATATGCCCATTGTCCAGATTGCCAGAAAAGCGCTGCCCAATCTGGACGGAGTTACCCTGGTTAATGGAAGCCTTTATGCTATCCCGTCTGCACCCGGCACATTTGACAAAGCGATCCTCTCTGAAGTCCTGGAGCATATCCCGGATGATGTAGCAGCATTATGTGAGGTAAGGCGCGTGCTCAAACCAGGCGGGCTTGTTGCGATCACCGTCCCAAATGCCAATTATCCCTTTCTATGGGATCCGATCAATAAAACGCTTGAAACGGTGCTGAAAACGCATATTCAGAGGGGATTGCTGGCCGGTATCTGGGCAAATCATGTCCGGCTCTACACGCGCCAACAGCTGAATGATGCGGTCAGGAAAGCCGGTTTTGAGATAGTCGATGAGCGCAGTTTTACCCATATCAGCTTCCCATTTATTCACAATATTGTCTATGGGCTGGGGAAGACAATGCTTGAAGCTGGCTGGCTGCCTGCCGATATGCAGAAAATCGCTGACCGCCACAATGTGAGCGAGGAGAGAAGCAGCGTGCTGAATCCGGTAAACATTGGGCTGCGCATTTTTGAATGGTTTGATCGATGGAATGCAATGGATGAGCCTGACAACCAACCAACGGTTAACCTGTGCGTGTTAGCGAGAAAACCTGTCAAACACCGACCATAGGCCAGATGATGGAAGAGACCAGTCAAGATACAAAAAGCACCCGCTCAGTGGAGAAACTGACTGTAAAAGACGTGCTGCGGGCTGTTTTCATGCCCCCCCGCGAGGTGCAGCCTATACGACCGGCCATACTGAGCCTGGTTGATACAGACATCTTCAAGGTGCTCCGCGAACAATCGGGGGCAGGGGCTGTGACAGAACAGACAGCGCCGGCAGAAGTCTCCTATGACCTGCCCCCTGTTGAAGCAGAGCAAGAACGTAACCCGGTTCGGATGGTTGCGCAGGGACTTGGTATTCCCGTAGTTTTGCTCGTAACTTACCTGGCCCAGAGCGCACTGCGTGAAACGGGGGGCGTGGCATCATCACTGCTATTTCTTATGGCAGCGCTTACCTGGGGCGCGCTTCTGCTGCTTGACTTCGGCATTCCGCATGGGGGACTGCTGAACCGCGGACCGCTGGTCAGCGGTTCAACAGGAAGCCCACTATCGCCCGGCTTTCTGGAGAAGGGTCTTACGACCAGGCTGGCCCTGGCAGCCGTGGCCCTTTGCCTATCAACTGCAACATATATCCTGACTGCTGGAAATGAATTCAAGGTTACCGGGGTGATCTCCTGGATTGCCAGTGTCATCCTCTGGCTGCTGGTCGCAGCCGAACGAAACCCCGTTGAGTTGGCACGGGATTGGATAACCGCCATCCGCTCCTGGGTGTCATCCAGACAACTTCGGATTAAGGTTCTGCCGGTCGTTGCGTTCCTGCTCATCATGGGAGCAGCTGCTTTTTTCCGCTTCTATCGTCTGAACAGCCTCCCCGCCGAAATGACCAGCGACCATGTCGAAAAGCTGCTCGATTCATACGATGTGTCACAGGG
>JAFGNO010000107.1 GCA_016926985.1 Anaerolineae bacterium | reverse complement strand
ATCAGGAGAGTGATAATAAACTGGCGTTCATTGTCACTCAAGTGGGCAAGATAAAAAATGCTCGAACGAGGCCGCCCATCAGGTGCATAGAGCAGTGTGGGCATGTGGAGCGGAGTGCCCTCTATCCAGCTCTGGAAAGTTGGTGCAGCAATGATGTTATTAATGGTCTGCGCCAGTGCCTGACGTTTGCTATCTGATAGAACCTCGTCGACGTGCAATACGCCCAGTTTCTCAAAAGGGGGGATCTGTATCTGGTTAATCAGCTGCGCAACGGTGAGATCTTGCCCCTGGCTCCAGTTGTATTCAAAAATATTGGCGGCCAGGATATGCTCAGGGTCTTCCAGAGGCTGGGAAGTGGTGCCCGTGAGGCTCAACATGGCCGAGACGATACCGCTGATCTTTTGTCGGTAACGGTTCTCATTTCCTTCCCAATCCTTCGGGGCAGCAAAGGATGACAGCACACTGATCTGAAGCCCTGCATCAATGCCGGGGGTATAGATGCTGAACTCACTTATTTGTTTCAACGCTTCAACACGCGCGGGGGATATGCCCCACTGCGCCAGGGATTCCTTCCACTCTTGAGCCACCTCATCTGCGGTTGATCCTGCCAAGAAGCTCCTACCACTGGTGTCCGGAATCCACGGCTGGAAGGAACTTCCTTTAAAGTCCGGGAAAGCCAACAGCAAATTAGTGATGTCTCCCTTGGGATCTATGATGATCTGCGGAATGCCATCCAGGGCAACCTCTTCAAGCAGGGTGATGCCCAGGCCGGATTTTCCGCTGCCTGTCATACCCAGGATGACCCCATGGGTCGTTAGATTGCTGCTATCATAGGTGACCGGTTCATTAGTGTTCAAGACCCGGCTTTCCGGGTCAATGCGGGCACCCAGATAAAAGACATCTGGAGTATTCAGAACGCGCATCAAATTCTGGTCATTGGTCGATCTGTTCAAAGGGTGGTTTTCCTCACTATTCATTGCCTTTTTCCTGCTCTGGCTGGCGATCCCAATCAACCATTTCGAATTATCACCGGTTTATGATCGCCGACCGTGGTCGCAATTTACTCCAAAGCAGGCTTTGCCATCGCCCAAAATCAATCGCCCCAAACCGGAGGCTTGTAAGGGATACCTTCCTTGCGAGCTGCTTGCTTCAACCGCCGCACATGCTTGCGCTGCCCTTTGGATAGTTGTTTGCGTTTGGCCTTGCTATTTTTGTTTGCCACTGGCACCTACCTCGTTCTTTCATAACTTATGGACCGCTATCATCCCGCCACACAAATTGCGCTCACACCGTTTTTGTTCGCTGAGCACGCCTTCAACCCACGTGCAGTTCGGCCACCCGGCGGAAATGAAAGCCGTAGATGGCCAGTGTGATTGCCAGAGGGAACAGCCGCGGGCGACGGAAAAGAGTCCATAAGAATAACTTCCAATAATGCACACGTTCTACCCCACGAATACCCAGTTGATAAATCGACCGCCAGAAAGCCAGAAGGGATTGTAAATCAATTGGGCTTTTGACCTGTGGTCGCTTGTACTCACGCAGAAAGGTTATGACTCGTTCATAATAGAACTGTGGAGCATATACATGAGCAAGGATCTCATGATAACCTTCTCGGAGTGTGTCCAGGTTCATTTTCGGAATGATATTGGTCGAGCCATTTACATTATCCCCCGAAAAATCGTTTGCGATCCTGCCTTCTTGCTGCAATCGTTCGTACAGGCGTGTCCCCGTGGGAGCCTGTAGCAAACCCACCATGGCCGTCACAACGCCGCTCTTCTGGATGAAATCGATCTGCTGCTGAAATATCGACGGGGTATCGCTGTCAAAGCCAACGATGAACCCACCCTGTACCTGGAGGCCCGCCCGTTGGAGCCGCTTGACACTCTCAACCAGGTCGCGCCCCTTGTTCTGAGTCTTACTGCATTCGATCAGACTATCCTCATTGGGTGTTTCAATACCAACAAAAACCGTGGTAAACCCGGCTTCTGTCATGAGTTGCATCAAATCCGGATCGTCGGACAGGTTGATGGATGCCTCGGTATTAAATGGCATACCCACCTTGCCTTTCCGCCACTCGATCAATGCAGGCAGCACGGTAGATTTGAGCTGCCTCTTGTTGCCGATAAAGTTGTCGTCCACAAAGAAAACGCCTTTTCGCCAGCCCAGTGCGTAGAGGCTGTCCAATTCGGCGATAATCTGCGCAGCGGTTTTCAAGCGTGGGCGATGCCCCAGCAGCGCCGTCACATTGCAGAATTCGCAGTTGTAGGGGCATCCACGGGAAAACTGGATGCTGACCGAATCGTAATGTTTGAGATCGACCAGTTCCCAGAGGGGCGCGGGGGTTTGGCTGATGTCCGGGTATTCTGATGTGGCATAGATCGGCTGAGCACGTCCATCAGCCAGGTCTGCGAGAAAAAGCGGCAGTGTCAATTCAGCCTCGTTGAGCACGAGGTGATCGACATCAGGGTACTGCTCATATTCCATCGTGAAGAGCGGGCCTCCGGCCACGATCTTCACCCCGGCCTCTTTACAGGCGGCAATGACAGTTCGAACCGAATCCTGCTGTATGGCCATTGCGCTGATAAAGACATAGTCAGCCCATGTCAGGTCTTCGTGGGTCAGGCCGGTTACGTTGAGATCAACCAGCCGTTTTTCCCATTCGGAAGGCAGCATGGCTGCCACGGTCAGCAGACCCAACGGCGGTGCGCCTGCCTTCTTGCGGACAAACCTGAGCGCGTGCTTGAAGCTCCAGAAGGTGTCTGGAAATTCAGGATAAACAAGTAAGATTTTCATCGGTTTCTCCTTCCGATAACCTGACCCAGAGGGCTGAACCTCAACCTTCCCTCTGAGGGGCAGAGATGGGGTTATGCACAAAGCCTTCAGATGGT
>JAFGNO010000008.1 GCA_016926985.1 Anaerolineae bacterium | reverse complement strand
TCATAGGGGCGCTGAGCGTGTAAGATCCGTTGATCTGTGTGGGCCAGTTGACCGGGTTTGTCGGCGGGAATTCCATAAAAGCCGAGCACGATGTATCAGAAATGATGCCGTTGTCCATTTCGTGGAAGGAGAACAACACCGTTAACCCATTGTCTGAATCAAGCGTGAGGTTTATCTGGTTATTCCCCGTTGAAGCAACAGACCCCCACAGGAAAGACATCGGCAGGCTGGCGACCGGATAGTCACCCGATTCAAGGCACCATGCATGGTCTGGACAGGGGTTAAATAATTCATCCCCGGTGCTGCCGGTTCGAAGCAAGGGAAGGTTTGCCCTGACATACCCGGTCAATTCAAGTCGGTGGGTATTGGTGAACCACCAGCCTTCTCCATTGACATCGTCGATACCGGCAAAACCATCTGCCGGAACAAGATGGAAAGCGTCAAATGTTACATTAACATGCATGGAAGGGCAGGCATCCGTCTCTTGCCACGGGATCGTAGCGACTGTCGATGCCTGTGTGCCCTTAAAGGCCTGTATATCGAGTGTTAGCTGTGAGCCGCAGGGCAGACCCGCAGTGGGGAGAATTTGCGCACGACGGATTTCTTCGCCGGGGCCAGACCGGTAAATGTTTTTCGTCCAGATCACGCTCTCCGCATCGCTGGTTACATCACGCGCTCGCATCACGACCAGGTAGCGTGTCAGTTCTGCTTCACTGTGGAAGGCGTTGCCCGTCCATGCCCATTCCAGCGTGGTTGGGCCGTTGCCCAGCGCTGCATTTAGCAGGCAGGACATCCGTGGAAATCCGATGTATTCACTGCACCCTGCACCACTGGGGCCGATGTGTAGATCGCTTGGGGCGGGAAGCTGGAATATTCCCCAGATAACGTCGATCCAGGGAATGAAAAAGATACCTGCTTCCGGCGGCGGATTGGTGGTGATATGGTAAGTGAGGGTCATGTTCGGCGTGGTCTGAGTCAGATCGTGCCCATCCCAGTCTTCTTGCGCATGTGTTGCGGAGAAATTTCCCAGCAGCGATACCTCTGGGCCGTTGCGCCCCCAACATTCTCCTGAGAGTGTGATCCCGGCGCTTGTATCGCCGGAGATGTGGAACTGCCCACTATTTGGCAGTTGGGTGCTCAGATCATAAGTAACGTTATCCGGTTCCGGCGTCATGTACAGGAAGTCGGCGGCAGGAACGCGGAAATAGCCGGTTCCATCAAAATCGAAGTAGCAATAAACACCGTCCCAGGGCGCTCCGGTTTCAAGCGTTTCCATCGTGAGGATCAAATCTTCGACAACAGCAGGCGGCACGCAGGTTCCCGGTGTTTCCACGTTGACCAGTAAAGTCAGCCCTTCCAGCCCGTCTCTGACGGATGCTACCTGATACTGGAATTCTCCCAGACCGGGCAGCGGTGTATCGATGTAGCCTGTCTCATTCGCTGCCACGCTCCCGATCAAAGTCAGGACGGGCGGGTCAAGCCGGTAGATGTTATATGATTCTTCATCCGGGGCATCCGTCCAACTCAGCGTTGCCGAGGTACAGTCTGCGGTGATCATCAAATCGGTTGGAGGGGACGGCGCGCCGGGTACGGGATCGGGGGGTGGTTCGGGAGGTGGCGGGTCAGCGGGCGGCAGCGGCACTTCGACCTCGGTATCAGGTGGCAGCGGCACCTCGGGATCGGCTGGCAGGTCGGGGTTTGCTTCCAAGATTTCTTCCGGTGATACCCCTGCCGCTTCTGCGATATCCTTGACAGTGGCCGACTCCGGGCCTATCTTGATCGTTGTACTGTCAACGATCTGATCCACCACCGTTATCGAAACCGCCGCCGAATCGACCACACCACCCTCTGTTGGATAGGCGCGGGCAATCAGGACATGTCGTCCGGTGGTTAGCGGAGTCCATGCTTCTGCAAAAATCATGGGGCTGGCCCCATTCTGTAAGGTGCTGTCCTGTGCGGCAACCAGCGCCCCATCGGCGTACAACTCGATGCGTTTTACGCCGGAAGTATGTGAGGCGGCTACCTGTATATCCTCCGGCACGTTTAGCGCTACCATTTCATCTGTGGCAGGTGTATTGATCGTGACATAGGAGTTAAGTGCGGCTGTGGCGGGTTCTGCCAGCAGCAGATAGCCTATCAGGATTACGACGAGGCAGACCATAGCCGCCCCTATTCCTCCGAGAATCAACCCCGTTGGCAGCTTTCTTGGCTGTGGACGAGGTCCACGTACTTGCTGATGCTGTATTGTTTGCATAGTCTGCCCTTTCTTCTATTACAGCTACAACCAATTACAACAATCATGCTGAAAGCAGTAGACTGGTTTATGGGCAATGGGTGCAATAATGAGGTACTTAACCAATCACTTGAAACAGCTAAGTATAAAAAGACGCATAGACAGAATGTGAGGGAGAGAAAGCGCCTTTAAAGGCATGGATTCAGTATACAACAGATTGATTTATCAGGCTGGCGGATTTGGCTCTATCTACCCGCAAAATGTGGGGAATCAGCTAAAAACTTCACAATAATTGCTATCAAACAGTACCAAAGCACTATCTGTCAGTACAGGATGGTAAAAGGGAGTTGATATGTCGCAGGGTGTGGTGATCACCTTGCGCAGTGTTAACTTGATGTGCCGGTCTTTCGATCCGGTTTAAAAGCTTAGAGTCCCATGCTCCTGGCTATTCGCCAAAGTTGTTATCGATCAGCTCCCGGAGTGCCTCGATAGCCTCCGCTGCATCATCTCCATCTGCCTTCAGTTCAATAAGATGCCCCTGCTTGACAGCCAGTGACATTACCTCCAGCATACTCTTTGCATTCTTGAAAGGCGTGTCGCGGGTAATGTTGCGCACCCGGATATCGGCTCCGTAGGCCCCGGCAGTTTGCAAAAACAACGCGGCGGGACGCAGGTGGAGGCCAGCCTCATGCCGGACTTCAATCTCGATGGTTGCTGCGCTCATAATCGGCCTTTCTATTGCAATTTGTTCATGGTGCTGGCCGCTTCGGCTGCGGCATTGACCGCTTCCAGCGCTTCCCCAATTGAAGCCTGTACGGCGGCGACGATGGCCCCCTCGACCAGAGGGGCATTACTGATCAGAACGTGATTCTGATCTGCTTCGGGCAGCATTTCAATGGCGGCCTGGGAACTCAGGACTGCGCTGCCCAGGTCAGCCAATACCAGAACTCCATCTGATGTATTGGCTTCCAGTAATGCCCGGTAAATCCGTTCGGTATTGGTACCGATGGTGGTATCATCCAGACCACCTGCGGATAGGATTTTGACTCTCCCCTGGGTCATTTCGCTGGCGAGCTGTTTTACGCCTTCAGCGATCAGAGGGCTATGGGAAACGATGACAATACCGATCATATTGAACCTCTCTCGTTTTGTGATTATTTGTTGGGGTCTCCTTGCCCCAATCAGATATATTTTTTATCCATCTGGCTTTCCTCCCCACTACGATAGGCAAGCAATAGGGATGGTTTACAATGGCAAACATTGAGGGCAGCCTTCGACGTTGGTGACTGCCACGTCAATGTCAGGTTGGTCATAAGCATCCTCAGTCAGGATAAACTGCACTGCGCCACAACGCATACAGGCCGACCAACCTGCACGATCCGGATTGTAGGTGGCGGCCTGGGAGAGTGACACTGCTTCAACTCCCATCCGCCAGCGGGCATTGGTTATCAGTATGGGACAACCACAAGCCCGCAGTTTTTGAACGTATAATCCAAAATCCTGGCAATGCCGCATTAACAGCACGGCAGCATCTAACTGTGTTGGAAAAGGCCATTCCCGTGCATCAGCAACGACGACTTGAATACCATCCAGAGTTTCCCGGCAGCGTTTTACAATATTTGCCTGGCACTCCACTGCGATTACCCTACAGCCTTTTTTTACCATCATCCGGGCAAAGCGCAGGTCGCCCGCACCTATATCCAATATCACTGACCCGGGTTGGATCAAACTCAAGGCTTCTTGATAGGTGCTATCGTCGTAAACAGCCCACAAGGAATCCCACCGGAAAGTTTGATCCATCTACCTACTGCCTTATGAACGCCGGACGGATCGGTTAAACAGGTAGGTCAATCCAAAAATCGCCCAGATACTCCCGCCTGCGCCCAGGCCCCACAGCAGCGCCCCTCCGAATCCCTCAGAGGGGAGTAACTGCCAGAACATATAACCGGCCAGCAGCACACTGATGACGATGATCATAATCAGGCCGGTACGTGGCTTAATCCAGGCATCCCTGGGGAGCCCACCTCCCTGGCTGTTTTTTCCCGTTTTGCGGTTTGACTTGTTTTTACTCATTGTTACCATCCTGGCTCGATACGGTCAGTTTCTCGCGAGTGACTGTAACGTCAGGGCTAACCATATCCCATAGGCCAGGATAAGCACACCCAGGACACTCAAGCCGATGTTTGTAACCTGGAGGAGACCTTTGCCGGGCTCAAGATCGATAATTATGGCCCGCAATCCTAACATTGCATGTATGGTAACCACCAGCAGGAAAATGATTTCAGTCACAAAAATGAGCGGGTCGCTAATATAGGCCAGCACATCTGTATAGGTCCGCAGGCCGCCCTCCACGACAAAGTGATGGGCAACCATGTGCAGGCCCAACACCAGTATCAGGAGCGCACCGCTCACAACTTGTAACAGCCATAAAAAACCGCCGCCTGCTGTTCCACTCTCAGGTTGAGATGGTATCTGATTTTCCATGATCGCCCTCCTAGATGGTGTATATCAGAACGGCACTGGTAACCAGCGCGGCTAAAGCTATGACCATTAATATCCAGAACAGAGCTTTATGGCTGCGTACTCCAATACCCATTCCAACCAGTGCCACCCGGATGCCGTTCAGTCCGTGAAACAGGATACCAAAGATCAGAACCACATCCATCAATAGGAAGAGTGGATGGCGAGCCAGGGCAATAAATTTGTCCCAACCCGCTTCTCCTTGCAGCAATATGCTTAATACGACAAGATGCAGGAGCAGGTAGACGACGAGACCCAGACCGGTCAGGCGGTTGAGGGCGAAAGCCCAGCTTCCCACCCGCCGTTTACGCACATCAAACCAGGCCTTCAGCAGATTCCGGGGCCGGATGGTATCCTTATCAGTTTTTTGAATGTGTTCCATGTTTCCTAGCTCCCTTGCTTCGCCGGGCTAAAGAAGCGCAGCACTCTTTGCCGGATCAGTTC
>JAFGNO010000106.1 GCA_016926985.1 Anaerolineae bacterium | reverse complement strand
CTCACCAGCAGCGCTTTGGCTCTCCCTATCCTGAGCTGTGTGCTCTGAATCTGGCAGCCTGATTTGGAACGCAAAATAGCCGCACCCGATTCAATTGGAGAGGTCAGGCTTCGATGATTTTATCATCGATAAGCTGCTGCTGAACCATCTGCCCATGCGGGTCGAAGCAGAAGTGAGGGGCGTGCAGGTGGAACTCAACGTCGATCATGGCCCGCCCGGCGCGGTTCTTCTCGATGGTAAACACCACCCATTCCCGGTACTGGCGAGCTTCGTAGGGGTTGAAGGCAACATGGTCCTTGGACAGGATCTTGTATTTGTTGTTCATGATGATCGCAATATCGCACTCGTAGTCCAGCGCCGAGCTGCCGCGCAGGTGAAACAGGTGGAGCCGCTTGGACTTCAACCCGTCCCGGTCGGAGGCCACAATGGCGAACACCGGGATATCCAGGGACATCGCGATGTCTTTCAGCCCCTCCACAATAATGGTCACCTTGTCATTTTCATCGACTGCTTTTTCGGGGTAAATGGCGACCTTTTGCAGGTAATCAACAAAGACCACCAGATTGCCTCTGGTCGCTTTGACCAGTTTGGCCGTCAGCTCGCGGATGGCGGTCAGCGTGGTTACCGCTGTGCTGGCCTTGAGCATGATCAGGCGCTCCGCATAATCGGTGATCCGGGCCAGCGCCTGGGAGGTTTTGTCGTTCTCTCGCAGTATTCCCCGCAGCGACCCGGTCGAACCATCGTTGCCCAGGTATTTCCGGGCGTGTTTTGAGACAATGATATTCTGCAGGTCGCGCATCCGGAGGCCCATGGCTGTGGTCATTTCCGGGGGATTGACACTCTCCAGGCACAGGAGGCGGTTCATGAGGTGTGCTTCTGTGTGCTCATAGGAGAGGTAGAATGCATACATGTTGCTGGAACGGGCAATATTGCGGGCAATCTGCAGGGCGGTGATGGTTTTTCCAATCCCCTGTGCACCGCCCAGGAGGATCAGTTCGCCGCGCTGCAAGCCGCCGCCAATGGCTGCATCCAGCGGATCAAATCCAGTGGGGATGGGGATATAGTTGGACAGGTCGCCTTTGACCACCGCTTCATTGGCGTCGTTGAGAACCTGCGCCAGGGTACGGGGTAAATGCGCTCCCCGGTCTGATGACCCACTGCTCCCTGATAAACGGTCGGTTTGACTGGAATCTGCCATTGGATTTCTTACCTGTTTTTCTAAACTGCGACAGCCGGTTGCGCTCTATTCTATCTATCTATCTATTTATGGACAATCTGCTTTCCGGTTTGTTGAGCTACTTGCCGGATCGGGCTCATCCAGGTAGTCAGACAGGTCCAGCGCCTTATACAGCCGCCGGCGCGCTTCGCCGGGCATCCGGTTGTGCTCCAGGCCATGATAGAGAAAGACGGTCTTGGCCAGCGTATCAACCACCACCCGGCAGTTCTCGCAGTCGGCCATATGCTGTTCGATTTCCTGGCAAAGGTCAGCCTCGGCTTCCCCATCAATATACAGGGAAAGATCGCCCAGCAGTTCCTTACATGATTTGTGTTTATCGCTGTGATTGTGTGCTGTCTGTGCAGTCATTGATCAATTCCTCTTGCATGATCCGCAAAATACTCAGAGAGCTGTTCCCGGAGGAATAAGCGCGCCCGGTGCAGCCGGGATTTCACCGCCGGGATAGACAGATCCAGTACCTCGCCGGTTTCAGCCGTTGAGAGGCCTTCGATATCGCGGAGGACAAAAACCTCTTTCAGCGGTTCCGGAAGCTGCTGGATGGCTGCTTCCATATAGGCAGCGGTCTCGCTGCTGACCAGTTCCTTTTCAGGCAGGCAGCACCAATCAAAAAACTGGCGCGGCACCATATCGCCACTGTCAAGCTGAAGGGGGGCATCCATTGACACGGTATCCACCCGTTTTTTCCGCAGCCTCATCATGGCGGCGTTGTGGGTGATCCGGTAAAGCCAGGTGCTGATATGGCTGCGTCCCTCAAAATGCCGGATATTTTTGAAGGCGCTGATCAATGCTTCCTGTACCACATCATCAGCCTCCAGCGAGTCGCCGGTGAGTTTGAGCGCCAGGTTATACAGCCGGTCTGCGTAGAGGCTGACTACCCTGGCAAAGGCTGCCCGGTCGCCTGCCCGGAGCGCTTCAACGTCAATTGTGTTCTCAGGTGCAACGTGATCGGTCATAGGTTTTGATGCCGGTTCCTGGTAGAGCGATTCATCCGTCTCTCCTTTGCTGAACAAGTATAGCATGATAGCGCAGCAGGCGTACAGGGTTTACAATAGCAGGGAGACGAGATAGGCTACAGGTTTTTTTGCGGCCTGACGCAGCATCTGTGGAGAAAATGGACATTTTTGGGCCGGGGATTGCCTGTTGGGCAATTTCCCATAGAATAGATATAGATCGCAGCAGTATACGGTAACCACGTGAAATAATTGATGGCTATCAGCCAGGCAGCATATCACAGGTGAGAGAACGACATGAGCTTTTTACGAAGGCGCAGTGACCAGATCACATCGGGTACGCAGGAAAAAAGTAAGTTGCAACTTAACCTGACCCCAGAGCGGCAGATACTTGTTGCCCTGGTGGCGACCATCCTAGTTGGGTGTGTATGCTCGCTGATTGCCATGCCCCGTTTTCGCCCATCTCCGCCCGCAGAAGAGACTCAGCAGGTGGACGTGCCCGATTTCAGCATACCAACTGCCCGCGAGGCGTATATCCCAGCCGTTGAACTGATCCGCCAGACCGACGCCGGCGCACAGCTTGCCAGCGCGGTCAGCATCTGGACGCCCTCGATTGATCTCGTACAACTCCGGGCAGGGCGCAACGGGTGGGCATTCCATTTTTATCTCCCATCCAGCGGTGAGATGGCGACGGTGCTGGTTGATGGGGAGGGAAATGCCCGGATCGACAAATATGAAACCTGGGAAACACCGCCGTCCTTGATTGACGATCTGAACTGGCGAGCGGATAGTTCTGTGGTGGCTGACCTCCTGGTGACCTCCTGCCAGGAGACAATTGGCGATTTTACCCAGGCCAGTGTGGAACTGTGGCTCTCTATGGCTGAAGAAAACCGCGCCGCGCTGTGGCTGGTATCGGCCAGCACGACGGGGGAAAGTCCGGCTACCTGCGAACTGACCATTAATGCGGTCACCGGGCTGACGCAATAAGCGCGGCTGGAACCTGGATGATTGGTACTTCAAGCACATTTGCCAGCTTTTGGCAATGTCGTATAATTGGTTATCTGACAAGCAAGTGTCCGGATATCTTTACTAGCCTGATCGCAGATCCGGGAGAGAGGGAACTATGAGCGCTGGTCGTGGCAGACGCATTGGCATAATCATAATCATTGTTATTCTGGTCGTCATTATCCTCGGCGCGGCAGCGCTGTTTGTCATGCAGCGCCTGGGGGGCAGCGACGATGATGGTGGCGTGGCTGAAGAGCCAATCGCAACCATCGAACCTACCGAGGTGCCTACCCTGGATATCATTGTTGCATACCAGGATATTCCCCGTGGCAAAATCCTGACCCTTGAGGATGTTACCACGCTGGCCTGGCCCCTCATTGACGAAGCTCCTCCGCCGCTTGGCGTCCTGTTTGTCGATGACCAGGCAGGCGGCGCAGGCCTCGACCAGGTGGTTGGTCGCATTGCCCGGATGGATATTACCACAGGCATGCCGATCCTTAATTACATGATCACCGAGGGAGGAGAGCCTACTAATCTCACAGATATTGGCGGGGATGCAGCGCTGCTGGTACCGCAGAATATGGTCGCTATTGCCGTTCCCATCACCCGGCTTTCCTCAGTCGCGTACGCGCTGCGTCCGGGGGACCATGTTGATATCCTCATGTCTTTCCGGTTCGTTAATCTGGACGTGGATTTCCAGAGCCTCTTGCCCGACGGGGCGCTGATGCTCACCGATGACCTTGAGCTGGCGGCGACGGGCCTGCAGCGGACGGAATACCTGACCGGGCGCGAGGAAAGGGGCGTCTTTGGGACGTCGCTCATGGTCTTTCCCACGACAGTTACGGTTACCAGAGACGATGCGAACGGTGAATCCAAGGAAATTACCGTCTTCCAGATTCCGCGCCAGACGACCCAGCTCGTTATTGATAATGTGATTGTCATGCGAATGGGTGAGTGGCCTGTTGCGGATATGTACCAGCCAATCCTTGTTACCGCTGTGCCGCAGGCTACGCCAGTTCCAGAAGGAGAGGGAGAGGAAGAGGAAGCCGCTGGCGAGGAGCAGGGGGAGCCCACGCCCACCCCGACCGCAGTCATTCCCATCCCGACGGTGATCACACTGGCGATGAGCCGCCAGGACGCGCTGGTGCTGAAATACGCGACCGAAGTGGGCGCGGATATTGACCTGGTGCTGCGCAGCGCGGTCGATGATAATGTGCTGGATGTGGCCACTGACCCGGTGACAATGGACTATATTGTCAACTTCCACAACGTCACACCGCCGGCCAATTTGCCGATTGCCCTTGACCCGATGATTACCTTGATGTTAGACTTTGCGGACATATATGAATCTCAATCAACCCCATAAGCAAAAAGCGGGTGTATAGGAGTAACAGAGACAATGGCAGGTAAAAAGGGTGCTAAGAAGACCGTGGGTAAAGCTCGTAAAGGCGGCGGGCCCAAGTACATGATGAGACTGGAGTATGTCCAGAAAGAGAACGGCGCCTTTGCCCCCAAGTTTACACGTGAGCTTCTTGGCGAAGACGAATAACAGTCGTTCGTCATTTGAAACATCCCGCCCTGCGCACTCACGCAGGGCGGTTTTGTTCAGAATAAAGGTTGGAAAGTGATGCGCGTACTCGTCCTGGGAGCAACCGGGTTCATTGGCGGGCAGATTGCCCGCGCAGCACACCATACAGGGATGGACGTTCACTGCCTGCGCCGGCGGGAGGGCGCGGTTGGCGCAGTCGGCGATATCCCGCTGACCTGGCATTCCGGCGATCTCGATGACGCGGGCAGCCTGTCTGCCGCCATGCACGGCTGTGACTGCGTCTTTCACGCCGCCGCGTATTACCCTTTTACTGATTACAATGTTCGCAAGGCTGCCAGCTACAGCGTCCGGCAGATCAGGTGCGTCTTTCAGGCAGCGCGGGAAGCGGGTGTCAGCCGGTTGGTGTATACCAGCTCATTAACGACTATCGGCACACCGCCCACGGGCGAGGGCCGCCCTGCCGACGAGCGGGATGGCTATATCCCCGGCTCCACCGCCAACCCTTATTACGAAGCCAAGTGGGCCATGGAGCACGAAGCGCTCCGGGCCAATCAGTCCGGGCTGCCGGTGATGATCCTCTGCCCGACTGCCGTCTTTGGCCCTGGCGATGTGAAGCCCAGTACCAGTGAAATCCTGCTCATGGTGGCTAAACAGCAGATGCCCGCCGCGGTGGATGTCACTGCCAATATGGTCGACGGGCGGGATGTGGCGCTGGCCCATGTCCGCGCGGCCACGCTGGGGAATCCCGGAGAGCGCTATATTATTGGCGGGCACAACCTCAACGTCAGCGATGCGCTGCGCACCGCTGCGGGGATTGCCGGGGTGAAAGCGCCCCGCCTGATACTGTCGGTCAAGGCGGTTGCCCGGCTGCTGAGCGTCGCGCAGGCTTTCCGCCTGCCCATCCCGGCGACAATGCGCGGCCTGCCCTACTGGCAGCCGATGAACTGCGAGAAAGGCTGGCAGACCTTCGGGATCGTCCCCCGCCCGTTTGAGGATACCGTCAGGGACACCCTCGCCTGGTTCCGGGAGAACGGCTACCTGAAAAAATAGCCCCGCAGATGTCTTGCCACGGGGCTGAAGGGGGTAAATGGGTTTCTGCTTTGCTACCTGTCGCCCAGCGCCCGGATTGCCTCATCGATTTGCTTCTCAGTTTCCTCAATCAGCCGCTTTAATTCCTCGCTGCGGGTTTCAATTCCGAGGACCCGGTCTTCCGCTGCTTCAAGCTGTTTGAGCATCCGCCCGCGCAGCGCGGCCTCCTCCCCCCGTCCTGTCAGGGTGTTCAGGTTCTCGCGAAGCTGCTGCTGCCGGGCATAGACGGTTTGCCGCTCCTGCTCCAGTTGGGCGATCTCCTGGTGGGATTTCTCGATCAGGGCCAGCATCTCCAGGATGGCCTCCAGTGCGCGGAAGGCGTTCTCATCCAACCATTCCCCCTCGAAATAGCGCTTGAGATGGCGGGCTTTCATACCCCGGATTTGCTCATGGCGCATTGTCAGGCGGCGCTCAGTGCGGATAAATGCTGCTGTGTCATAGGCCAGAACGGGGACTTCCCAGCGCCTTTCGGTGGCAGTCTGTGCATCCGGGTCTGGGGTATGGACAAGCTCAAATCCGGTCATGATCGGCGATTCAATGGTGACGACCTCATCGCGTGCTGTTTCGTTCTCTATGGTGTAGGTTGTGACCTGCGTCAGGTATTCATTGATCAGCAGGTATTCGCCCCGGATATCGATCCCGGCCATCTCGGTGAAATCTTCACTGCGCTCGGTGATCCTGATACCAAGCTCCACCGCGTAGGCCAGGTAGACCTCGCTTTCAGCGCGGGTGAAGGGGACAATCGCCTCGCCCTTATATTCGTTATCCACCACGATGGTCACCGGGCCGCGCTCAAAGGTCAGCCCGGAGGTGTTTATAAAACGCAGCGCGGCCACCGGGTGATCGGGCAGCTTATGCCCGTTGTAGAGCAGTTCCCGGTTATAACTCACCTCCGTCCCGATGATCGGCACCAGTGCCGACTCGCCGCGCCTGACTGATACCGGGTTGGTGACCACGTACTGGAAAAACTCACCCGATTCCCGGCCTTCTGCTGCTGCCTGTATGCTGCCTGCCATATCCATCATCGATGGCTCCGCTTCAGCCATCAGGTATTCTTCGGGAGCCGCTTTAGCCATTACAGCGCCAGCCATCATCGCCGCAGGTGCCGGTCTCCGCGCCCGCTTCGGGCTTTCAGCGCGGAATTCCACCGGGCCGGGCGCGGTGCGGGCTTCGTCTTCAACAACCGGGCGATCCGGGATTTTCGAGGAATACAGGTCATAGATAAACGAGATCGGCTGCCCGGCAACCAGTGTCACCGCGACATCGGTCAGGTCTTCGTCCAGCCGGTTGTCGAACAGGCCCCACCCTTGCAGCAGGGCACTCCCGCGCCGCTGGCCTTCTTCGCTCTCGGCCACGATCCGGTAGCTGACCCGCCAGGTCGGGCTGGGGGCCACGTAGGAAACAATCAGGTCGTGGGTATCCGCTTTGCTCAGCCGGATGGTCAGCGTCCGCCGCATATCTTCCGACATGCTGCTGTCGAGGAAGAAGCGCAGGTCATGGCTGGCCCGTGGGTCAAGAAGCCGGATGCCGAGCAGGCTTTTGATCTGGTAGGTCAGCACGGTGCTGTCCTGCTCCAGCGATACCAGTGTGTTTTCCAGGGGTT
>JAFGNO010000105.1 GCA_016926985.1 Anaerolineae bacterium | reverse complement strand
CTCGCGGACGCCGTTCTGGAAAAAGTAAATAGTGAGGAGGCCTATTATTATAAAGGCAGGGCATATGAAGCCCTGGGAGATACATCTTCAGCACAAAATATGTATGAACTGGCCCTGCGCTATAACTACCGCTATCAGGCGGCCAGCGAGAGGCTCGACGCCTTAGGCGATGGATAAAGAATTGCCTGGCCATGCATAAGAAAGAAACGCAAGCTGATAAGTATGCGCCATCTGAAAGGCCAGTGCTCCCCATTATTCTGGCCGTTATTTCCGCCGCGCTCCTCCTTTTGGCTGTTACTATCCCTCTCTGGGTTGGTCCCACGCTGCGATTCCTGCTGCCCGACCGCTATATTGTGGCGTATATCCCTGAACAACTGCACCCCTTAATCTTCAATGCGAATCCATCAGAAACGCTCCCGACTGCCAATCCATCGGATACCGACACTGCACTGCTCGAGCAGTATTATGAGAGCGCTATTTTCGACGAGAATGTCGGCGAAGGTGCCGGTGACAATCCCACCGCGGCACCTTCAACGCCCACGTCACTTGACCCGGCATCCGGCCCGGCTTTTGTTCCGGCAATTTCATCGGATGAAGGAGCAGCCCCCACCGAGATCCTGCTCGACGGGTTCACACATGAATACCAGGGATGGAATAACTGCGGCCCAGCAACGGTCTCAATGCTGCTGAGCCACTGGGGTTTTGACATCGACCAGTTCAATGCCGCGGCTGTTCTGAAGCCCAATCCTGAGGACAAAAATGTCAATCCAGAAGAGATCGCCTCGTATATTCAGAGTTTTGGGATGAGCGCCTCAATTCGGGTGAATGGGGATATAAACATCCTCCGGCAGATCATCGCCGCAGGATATCCGGTAATCGTCGAGACCGGTTTTAACCCCGAACCAGATGACACCGGCTGGATGGGACACTATCAATTACTGGTCGGTTATACAGACAGCACTCGCGTCTTCAGCGTCATGGATGCCTATTCGGGACCCGGAACAGAAATCGATTATGACACACTGGATATGTTCTGGCGGCATTTCAATCGCGTGTATGTCGTGGCTTATTCCACAGGTGACCAGCCATCAATAGAAGCCATCATAGGCAGCGAGGAGAATGCTTCGGAAATGTATAGCGGGGCTGCCCAGACGGCCCGTATTGAGATCGAGCAGTTTCCGGATGACCCCTTTGGATGGTTCAATCTTGGCAGTTCGCTGGTAGGCCTGGGCGCGTTTGATGAGGCTGCTCTGGCATTTGATCTTGCCCGCAGCCGGGGCTTACCATGGCGCATGCTGTGGTATCAATTCAGCCCATTAATCGCCTACCTGAACACCAAAGACGCACGATTGACTGACGTAATCGCTTTGACAGACCATATACTGGAATACAACGAATATTCTGAGGAAGCCTACTACTATAAGGGAATGGCACTGCTGCTGCAGGAACAGGACAGAGACGCCGCCAACCAGTTCCAGCACGCGCTTGACCTGAACCCCAATTACCTTGACGCCCAAGAGGCACTGTCCAGCGTCAGCCCATAGTATGACCAGAAACAGCCGCAAAGCGTTCGATGACCACTGCCCCCACAAAGACCACCGTCAGTAAAACGACCAATGTTGCCCGCTCAGCGGTGATTGTAGCAGTTGGACTTGGGCTGTCAATCCCTGTTGGCTTGCTCCGGCAGCGAATAGTGGGAACGACCTTCGGGATAGGCGCTGCGTTGGACGCCTATACAGCAGCCAACGGAATCCCTGAGCTTCTTTATACCATACTGGCGGGGGGAGCACTGGCGTTCGCCTTTATTCCCGTCTACACACAACGGCTGGCACAAGATGGCCCGGCTGACGCAAACCGACTGTTCAGCAGCATTGTGAATGCCGTGTTTATTCTCACCAGCATAGCCTCCCTTGCTGCGGCAATAGCTGCCCCCCTGCTGGTCAGTGCCCCATGGGGAATTGCCCCTCATTTTGCAGCAGAAGGGCGTATCTTGACCGTGCAGTTGATGCGCATTCTGCTGCTTTCCACCCTGGTCTTCGCTGTCAGCAGCATCGTCACCGGTTCGCTGCATGCCCACCAGCATTTTCTGCTCCCAGCGCTTGCGCCAATCATGTACAGCCTGGGCATAATTGCCGGTGCGCTGTTCTTTTCTTCCAGATTGGGAGTCCACGGATTGGCCTGGGGAGCCGTTGCGGGCTCATTTCTGCACCTTGCGATACAGATTCCAGCCATAGTGAAGTACCGGGTACGCTGGCGCCCGCTCATTGCGCTCCGTGATCGCGGCCTGCGCCGGGTTGCCACCTTGATGGCGCCGCGCGTTGTCGACCTCATGATGGCACGGATCAGCATCGACTGGATAAACTCAAACCTGGGTTCAGGACTGGGCGAAGGACACGTATCTGCCCTCCGCTATGCCCTCCAGTTGATGAATATGCCCTGGACGCTGATAGGCACGGCAATCGGTATTGCCGTGTTCCCCACCATGGCAGCACTGGCCGCATCAGGCACCGCAGGTGATCAGCGACGCGCTCTCAGCGGTTCGTTGAAAGCCATTATCACCCTGTCATTTCCGGCTGCTGCCGGACTGATCCTGTTGGGACAACCCATCATCAAGCTGTTGTACGAGGGGGGAGAATTCACCACACAGGGGACTGAGCTGGTCTATTATGCCCTGCAATTTTACGCGATTGCCCTCATCAGCCAATCTGTATTGGAGGTCGTGATCCGGGCCTTTGCCGCACAGCAGGATACCTTTACACCCCTCCTGGTATCGATCTTTACAACCGCTCTGAACATTTTGCTTGCCATCTGGCTCTCAAGCCCTGTCAGGCTTGCCCATGGCGGCCTTGCCCTGGCAAATGGCCTGGCAGTGGGTGTCGAGTGCCTGATCGGGCTGATTATCCTGCGTACCCGGTGGCGTGGTATTGATGGACGACGGCTTCTGATCCATGCCATCAAAACAGCGGCTGCGGCACTGCTGATGAGCGGGGCCGTGATGCTAACAACCCGCCTGGTTCGGACTGGAACACTATATACCCTCCTTATTGGTGCGACGGTTGCGCTCATAACCTATTTCCCCGCCGCGTATTTGCTGGGAATCAAAGAGATCACAACTATTCCAAAACTGCTCTTACGACGGCTGATCCCCGCACCGGGATCGATCAAAAATAAACGCCCTGAAAGTTAGTTCAAACAGAGGGATGTATGCTCAAAATACTTGGCAGACTTGCACAGTTATCTTACCCGTTGATGTCTGCAGCCGTCCTGGCGCTTGCAGCGTATGTTGTGCTGTCAGATGGGGTTATCGCGCTTGATATCGTGGCCCTGCTGCTGATGGCAGCTGCGATGATTGCCGTCTGGGCGCTGCTGGTCAGCAAACAAACAGCAGCCATCAGTTCAGGTGGTTCACTTGAGGATCTGATCGTGCAAAGTGGCAAACCGACCATTGTCGAAGTCTACTCACGCTACTGCGCACTCTGTCTGACAATGAAGCCTGTGGTCGACAACCTGGAGCAGGAAGCCATTGACCAGCTTCAGGTCATCCGGGCAGACATCGATGGCCAGCCCGGCCAATTGCTGAAAGAGAAATACAACATCAAGTTTACGCCCACTTTCCTTCACTTCAGCGCATCAGGAAAGCTGATCAAGGAAAGTGTAGGCGTTCTGGATCGGGCGCGGGTGCTGCACGAACTGGATAATCTATGATAAAGCGCCGGTTCTTCTGGTGGGAGTACCTGACCGGGAAAGCCCGATGGGATACAGGTATCACACCCCCGGAGATTGTTGATTTGATTGAACAAGAAAAGCTCCAACCGGGCAGGGCACTCGATCTGGGCTGCGGGACAGGTACAAATGTTATCTACCTCGCCCGACACAACTGGCAGGCAGTGGGGATTGACTACGTGAAAACACCCATCTGCGCAGCCCGCAGAAAAGCCAGGAAGGCCAGCGTTGCGGACAAAACAACCTTGATCCATGCCAATGTGCTGGACCTGCCCGACCTCAACCTGGGGCTTTTTGACCTGGTGATGGATATTGGCTGCCTTCACAGCCTGCCAAAGAGCGAACTTAAGGAGTATGCCACTGCAATCAGCCGCAGCACAGAACCGGGTGGGCTGTTCATGTTATACAGCTTCAGGCCAACCCCGCAGAACCAGCGCGGGATTGCGCCTCAAATCCTCGAATCGCTTTTCCTGCCAGCTTTCAGCCTGACCTGGAGCAACCTGGGTAAAGATACAGCCAGTTCATCCGGGTCTGCCTGGTATCGTTTTGAACGGACTGGGACAATAAGATGAGGATGCTCTTCCTCTTCCTCGATGGGGT
>JAFGNO010000104.1 GCA_016926985.1 Anaerolineae bacterium | reverse complement strand
TGACCGAAAAGGGGATACGCCACGCGTCGTATCCCCTTTTACATTTCCTTTATGGAAATCATAACAATCTCTAATAGTATCGTTTAAAGCAGATGTTATACTCATGTGTGACATGTGGTGTAATGTGGTGGTATATGTGAGGTAACCATGAGAGATAAACGGAATGCAATTTCACTGGGCAGGGTAATCGGCATCCCCATAAGCCTGGATTACTCCTGGTTTTTGATATTTGCCCTGCTGACCTGGTCGCTGGCTACCAGCTATTACCCGTCCCAATTCAACTGGCATGTGGCGGTTTACTGGCTGATGGGCCTGCTGACCTCTATCTTTCTGTTTGGTAGTGTGCTGCTTCATGAACTGGGGCATGCGATTGCTGCAAAGGCTTTTCACATCCCGGTCAATCGCATTCGACTGCTGATTTTTGGCGGTGTGGCAGAGCTTGGAGATGACCCGCCGAGCGCGATCAGCGAACTGCTGGTTGCAATTGCCGGTCCGGTTGTCAGTATCCTTGTTGCTGTGGGAAGTGGGCTGGTTTGGGGCTTCCTGCTGTTTACTGGACTCTCCGGAAATGCAGTAATGGAGCCGGTGCTGGCGCTTGCTGCCTACATGGGGCAGATTAACCTCATGCTTGCGCTGTTTAACCTGATCCCGGGCTTCCCGCTGGACGGTGGGAGGATATTCAGGTCGGTTGTCTGGGTGTTTACCCGGAATCTGCGACGAGCCACTGAGATAGCCGGAGCGGTTGGGCGTGTGGTCGCGCTGGGTTTCATCGGATTTGGCGTTTGGCAGGTATTCAGCGGGAATGTCAGCAACGGCTTGTGGATGGGGTTCATTGGCCTGTTCCTGTTCCGGGCAATTGGCGGAGAGCTTACTGCTCAGCGCATCCGTGATGTTCTTTCTGGGCGGACAGTGGCTGATGTGATGCAGGACAATATCGCTGTGCTTCCGGGCGATCTGCCGCTGCTCCAGCTTGTGAATGCCCACATTATGGGGAGCGGACAGAGGATCTATGCCGTTAAAGATGGGAACAACGTGGTTGGGTTCCTGACGGCTGCTAATATCCGGCGGATTCCGTCCACAGAATGGGGATATGCGACCATATTCCAGGCTATGACCGCATTTGATCCCTCTGTGGTGCTGGCCCGCGAGACGTCTTTATGGACGGTTCTCAGGTCCTTGGAGACGAGTGGTTTACCAGTGCTGCCTGTCTATGATCAGGGGCGTTTTGTGGGGATTTTACGTCGAGAGGATGTATTGCGCCTGCTCCAGCAGCTTTCCACACTGGATCCCTTGCTGGCAAGGCTGTAAATTAACTGCCGGAAGAGGAGAGAGGGCGCAGATTTCTGCGCCCTTTTTTGCTTACACGTGCAAATGCGGTATTGTGTTTACACACTGCTGGGACAGGATACAGAACGACATGCTTAAAGCCGTTATATTTGACTTCGATGGCCTGATCCTTGATACTGAAACGCCGCAGTATATAACCTGGGCAGAAGTATATCAGGAGTACGGTCAGAAACTTCCCGTAGTACTCTGGCTGAAGATCGTTGGCAGCAGCTATGAGGATGGGGGATTCCATCCAATTCGTGACCTTGAGACCAGGACAGGTTTGCATTTAGATCCGGCAGCAATAGAGGCGATCCGGTACCCACGTGAGCGTGAGATGATTGATGCGCTGCCATTGCTGCCGGGTGTTATGCGCTGGATTGAGATTGCCCGTGCCAACGATATTAAGCTGGCTATTGCTTCCAGTTCGCCTGAGGACTGGGTGATGAAACACCTGGACCGGTTTGACCTCAGCCAGTACTTTGTGGCGATTGTGACAGCGGATGATGTCATCCGGGTCAAGCCGGAGCCCGACCTTTTCCTGGTTGCGCTGGATGCGCTCAATGTTCAATCCCATGAAGCGATTGTTTTTGAGGATTCGGTGCATGGCATTGAGGCAGCCCGAAAAGCCGGGATTGCAACCGTTGCGATTCCCAATGAATTGACCCGGCATTTTGATTTCCGGGATGCAGATCGGGTCGTCGACTCTCTGGAAAATCTGACGCTTTCTGATGTTATAGCGCTTCTAAAATAGTATGAAAACTAATTCAGATATATCTCGAAAGGAATTCCAATGCATGAAGTGGTGATTATCGACGCGGTCCGGACGGCGGTTGGCCGTCATGGTGGTGAGTTGTCTGCTGTCCGTGCTGATGACCTGGCTGCAGTGCCCATCAAGGCGATCGTTGAACGGAATGGGATCGATCCAGATATAGTTGAAGAAGTTTATATGGGCTGCGCCAACCAGGCGGGAGAAGATAACCGGAATGTAGCGAGAATGGCACTGCTGCTTGCCGGTTTTCCGGACCATGTAGCCGGGGTTACCTTCAACCGGCTCTGTGCCTCTGGCTTGAATGCCATTAACCAGGCGGCACGCGCGATTGCTGTCGGTGAGGGGGATGTATTCATCGCGGGTGGCGTTGAGAACATGAGCCGGTCGCCCTATTCAGTTCCCAAATCATCCTCTGCCTGGGGAGTGGGTGATATCACCGGGTATGACACCACACTGGGGTGGCGATATCCCAACCCGCGCATGATGGAACGGTTCCCGCTGGAAGCCATGGGAGCAACAGCAGAAAACATCTATGAACAGTTTCCGCACCTGACCCGAGAAAAGCAGGATGCATTTTCTGTAGAAAGCCACCGTCGTGCAGTGAACGCTATCAATGGGAAGCTTTTCGAGGATGAGATTGTGCCTGTTATGATCCCCCGGCGAAAAGCGGATCCGTTTGTTTTTCGAGTGGATGAGCATCCTCGCTACAAGATTGTTGATGGTGAATATATTCTGGATACCAGCATGGAATCCCTTGCCCGTTTGCGCCCGGTCTTTAGAGAGGGGGGCACTGTAACGGCAGGGAATTCCAGTGGATTGAACGATGGGGCCGCTGCCGTTCTGCTGATGAGCAGCAGCCGTGCAGAGGAATTAGGGCTGAGACCTCTTGCCCGCTGGGTTGCCTCCGGAGCGGCGGGTGTGAGTCCAAGAACAATGGGGCTTGGGCCTGTTCCGGCGACTGAGAAAGCGCTCAAACGAGCGGGTTTGACGGTGGGCAACATCGACCTGATTGAGTTGAACGAGGCTTTTGCCGTCCAGGCGCTGGCGGTTATGGAGCAGGCTGGATTTGATCACGCAATTACCAATGTAAATGGGGGTGCTGTGGCTCTGGGGCATCCATTAGGATGCTCCGGTGCGCGCATTTTTACGACCCTCCTGTATGAAATGAGGCGGCGCAAGGAAGCAGGGCAGCCCATGCGATATGGGCTGGCCACCCTCTGTGTGGGAGTAGGGCAGGGCGAAGCCACTGTCATAGAGATGCTTTAGGGGATTAAAACGTTGAAGATCGTGCCGTTGGGGAAATAACATGAACCGGGTGAACTCTGGTGTGGTGGTTCTTTTGCTGGTAGCAGCCATCTGTTCGGGCTGTGTTTTGAAGGTGGTCGAGGGAAGTGGAAATGTCGTCACAGAAACACGCGATCTTGGCGAGTTCTCTTCGGTCACCTTTTCAGGCCTGGGCAAACTGGTGATCATCCAGGGGCAGGTCGAATCGCTGTCAATTCAAACCGATGACAATATCATGGAATACATCACCTCTGAAGTGACTGATGGGAACCTGGATATTGGCTTGCAGGCGGGGGCATTCAGCATCAGTGCCGGGGAAACGAATGTTATCCGTCCGTCGAGGGGTATTACCTATAACCTGACAGTCGTGAACCTGGAGAGCCTGACGGTAAGCGGCGCGGGCATTGTTGATATGGAAACCCTCTCTGCCAACGCGCTCATCCTTGAGTTGAGTGGTACGGGCAGCATTAAGATTGACGATCTGCAGGCGACAACACTGAATGCCACAATTACCGGGGCAGGGAACATGACCCTGGCCGGGGTTGTTTCATCACAGACGGTACAGGTAACCGGGCTGGGGCGTTATAAAGCGGACGATCTCCAGAGCGTGGATTCGGTTGTGGACCTGGATAGTGCGGGGACAATCCAGGTATGGTCCACCGGTACACTTGATATTACCCTGTCTGGCGCAGGGTCAATTGACTACTATGGGTCGCCATCAGTGACAGAAGATATAACCGGGGCAGGGACAATCACCAATAAGGGCAGTAAGTAAGGCTCGGTGTCCATCTGGCGCAAGCCCGGGTCAGTGTGAACCATACCGCTATGGCTACAGGGATCGGTACGCTTGGCGAACACTCTCTTCATGCCTCATTGAAGGATTGGTACGCACTGCCTGGGGACCGGATGGAATGTAAGACCGATGGCTATGTCATTGATATTATCCGCGACAATCTCTTGATTGAGATCCAGACCAGGCACTTCTCTGCCATCAAGCGCAAGCTGAAGAAACTTGTGGATAGCCATCCGGTCAGGCTGGTATACCCGGTGGCAGAGAACAAGTGGATTATCAGGCTGGCTGCAAATGAAGAGATTCCGCTTGATCGCCGCAAATCGCCCAAATCCGGAACCATCTACGACCTGTTTTCAGAATTGGTGTATATTCCAGATCTCATTGGCCATGAGAACCTCAGCATTGAGGTTTTACTTGTTGACCTGGAAGAAGTGCGTATCAAGGATGGCCGTGGTAGCTGGCGGCGGCGCGGGTGGAGTATCCACGACACGCGGTTAATTACGGTGAATACGCGTCATCTTTTCGAGTCGCCAGAGGATTTTCTGGCGCTTATCCCAGATGAAATATCCGACACATTTACAACAGACGATCTGTCCGGGGTATGCGGAATCCGGAAGAGGCTGGCGCAGCAGGTGGCGTACTCATTACGCCATATGGGGGTGATCGATCATGTTGGAAAGCGCAGCAGGTCCTACCTCTACAAAATATCTCCTGGAGGTTAAACACAACAATGGATGGTAAACAATCCTCTCATGTTTTCTACCGCAAACAGGGAAGGGCCAAACCTGTAGCTGTGCGAGGTGATGGTGTATTTATTTATGGTGAGGATGGGAAACCCTACCTGGATGCATCAGGAGGGGCAATCGTGGTCAATGCCGGGCATGGTATTGAGTCAATTGCCCTGGCGATACAGGAGCAGGCATCCCGGATTGCTTATGCACATCCCACCATGTTCACAAGTGAGCCTGTTGAAACATTGGCCCGGAGGCTTGCTGACATTGTTCCGGTTTCCGATGCGCGGTTATATTTCCTGACAACCGGCTCGGAAGCAGTTGAAGCAGCAGTCAAATTTGCCCGCCAGGCTCAGATAGCCAGAGGGAACGCTCACCGTTATAAGGTAATTGGCCGGTGGGGTTCGTATCACGGGGCATCGTTTGGGGCAATGGCAGTTATGGGGAAGCCGTCCATGCGCCGGACCTACGAGCCCATGTTTGTGGATATGCCGCACATCGATCCCCCGTACTGCTACCGCTGCCCATTTAGCAGCGAGTACCCGCAGTGCGGGTTGAAATGTGCCTATGCGCTTGAGCAGGAGATTAAACGCCAGGATCCTGATACAGTTGCCGGATTTATTGCTGAGCCAGTCGCTGGAGCCACGATGGGTGCGGTGGTTCCACCTGAAGAATACTGGCCCACTATCCGGGCGATCTGCGATCAATACGGTGTGCTGTTGATTGCAGATGAGGTAATGACTGGGGTCGGGCGAACCGGAAAATGGTTTGGCCTGGATCATTGGGCAGTTCAGCCGGATATCATGACACTGGGTAAAGGTCTGTCAAGTGGTTATCTGCCGTTAAGTGCCATTGCCGCTCGCGGCGATTTGGTTGACCTCGTCCGTGATAAACTGGGAGATTTCAATCATGGGGGCACCTTCAGCCACCATCCCGTCACCGTGGCGGCAGGCAATGCCACTCTGGACTATCTGGAAGCCAATGGCCTGATTTCACGCGTGGAAGAGATAGGAGAATGGTTGGGGCGGGTGCTCAGGGCTTCGCTGGGGGCTCACAGAAACGTTGGTGATATCCGGGGTCTCGGAGCGATGTGGGGCATTGAACTTGTGGCGGATCGTGATACACGCGAGCCGTTTGAAGCAAAGAGGAAAATTGCCTCTACGATTTATGAAAAAGCATTTGAACAGGGACTTATCATATATGCGATGAGTGGATGCGTCGACGGTTGGCTGGGTGATCATTTTATGATTGCTCCGCCATTCACCATTTCTGATGGCGAAATGACAGACCTTGTGGATACCCTGTTGGCAGTATTTGAGCAGGTATTTTAGGCTGGCAGGACAGGCTGCAACCAGCTTGTACTTGAGTTATATCAATTCGCCAATCACCCTTGCAACGCATGGTTGGACATGTTATACTGCGAGCAGATGAGGGCTTTGGCGCTCATGATAACCTGGACAACGGAGGTGGCGGACAAGG
>JAFGNO010000103.1 GCA_016926985.1 Anaerolineae bacterium | reverse complement strand
CTGCTGCAGGTCCGGCAGATGATCCCCGTTTTTCCGGCACTGGCCCTCATCGGGGCGTTGGGAATGGAAGGGCTGCGGGAACAGGAACAGCACCATGACCTGTGGAAAATAGCTCGTGGCCTCTCTGCAGCAGCCATCGGGCTGGCGCTGGTTACTGCACTTCTGGCGTTTGTCGATACCAATCCCCTGCCGGTTATGCTTGGGATGGAGACCGACGAAGACTACCTTCTGGAGCGGTTGCAGGCGCATTATGTCGCCATGCAGGCAGTGAATGATCTGGAGGGTGACCCGGTTGTTTTATTTTTGTGGGAGCCGCGCACATACTACTGCGAACAGACCTGTATCCCGGATTCGATTATCAACCAGTGGTGGCATGACCGGCGGGTGTATGGCAGCCCGGCGGCGGTCGCCGATCACTGGCGCGAGCAGGGAATCACCCATGTGCTGGTTTTTGAAACGGGCGGGCGCTTTCTGATTGAGCAAGAACCCCATGATCCAACCGATGAGACGGATTGGACCGATCTCGCAGTCCTGCGTGAGACTGAGATGATGCCGCTCTGGGATGATCTGGATTCTTACACGCTGTATGAACTTATCAGTCCGAGCAACGGTGAGTAAGGCTATGTCCAGAACACAAAAGGACCTGATTTTTCTCTATCTGCTGGCCCTGGTTGTGAATGGATTGATTGCTGCGCTGATCGATGATCCTGGCTATGTGGATGCTGCTTATTACTACAACGGCGGCGTTCGGATTGCCAGTGGTCAACCCCTGTCCGATCCCTATATCTGGAATTACCTCAACGCTCCGGACAGCTTGCCCACCCCCGCGTTTACTTACTGGCAGCCCTTACCGGCTTTTATGGCAGCGGCGGGAATAGCACTATTCAGGGGAATGGACCCCTTCGGCGCTGCCCAGCTTGTTTTTGTGGCGGCAGGCTCCTTAATCCCGCTGATGGCCTACGCCATCGCGGCAGACCTCGCTGACCGCCGCCAGGCGCTGCTGGCGGGACTGCTGGCGGTCTTTTCAGGCTTTTACGTGATCCGCTGGGCGGTGCCGGAGACTTTTACGCCCTTTGCTCTCTTTGGCGGTGGCGCACTGGCGCTGACCGCTGCCGCGCGTAAAAAAGGGCGCTGGTGGTACTGGGCGCTGGCAGGGGTATGCTCCGGGTTGGCTTATCTGACCCGCTCGGATGGACTGCTGCTGCTGGCGGTCATTTTTGGCGCATCACTGCTCCCGTCGCGGGAATTGACACACGCCTGGAAAGCCCGGCTGAATCATGCGGCGGTTCTGCTGGTGGCCTTTATCTGCATGACCATACCCTGGTTTCTGCGGAATGCTGTGGTGACTGGAAACCCACTGCCATCCGGTGGATTCCAGACGCTCTGGCTGACCGACTATAACGAGATGTTCAGTTACCCGGCTGATTTGTCCCTTCGACACTATCTCGACGCCGGCTGGCAGGCGATAGTTAAGATGAAATGGCAGGCCTTCACCGCCAATCTGCTGACCTTTGTTGCTGTGCACAACCTGGTTTTCCTGACACCGCTGACCGTTGTTGGATGGTGGCGGTTCCGCCGGTCCGAATGGGCAGTTCTCCCGATGGTATATGGGGTGCTTCTGTTTCTGGCGATGACCTTTGCCTTCACACTCCCCGGTCAGCGGGGCGGTTGGCTGCATTCAAGCGCAGCGCTATTCCCCTTTGTGACCGCGTTTGCAGCGCTGGGCCTTTCGGCGCTGCTGGAGTGGGCAGCGCAGCGATTTGAAAGGTGGCACTATGACCGCGCCTGGACGGGCTTTGGTATCATTACGGTTGCGTTTGCGGTGGTGATATCGGCCTGGCTGGTGATGGATCGCGTGGTTGGGCTGGCGGATTTACAGGTCGTGGCCTATAACCAACAAACAGCTGTCTATGACCAGATCGAGCAGTCGTTGGTGGGGCAGGGCACGGATGTGGACACGCTTGTGATCAGCAACAGCCCGCCGGGGTTCTATACCCGCACCGGTTATGGCGGTATCCCCCTGGTCAATGGGGACGAACAGGCCCTGCTGGCTGCTGCAGATGCTTACGGGGCGGAGTACCTGGTCATCGATCACAATGTGCCGGCGGGCCTGAAATCGACCTATCAATCAGGCCCCGAATCCCCCCGGCTTCAGCTAATTGGAGCGTATGAAAATCCCTGGCCTCGTACACTGCTTTACAGAATTCTCCCCGAGTCTTCTCCTTCGAATTGAAACTGCCTGGCTGGATAAACGTACAGGTTAGGTGAATGGCAAATCTAGGCGCCAACAGGTGCGGGAATAGGGAACGACTATGTTTGACGAAATGGGTGTTAAGGAAAGAGAACAGGAAGAGACGCCGGCTTACGAAGGCTTCCAGAATGAGCCAGGAAGGGATTATCGCCCACCCCGTCCTGCGCAGCGCGGCTACCGGTCGTTGTTCTGGCCAATGATCCTGGTCACGGTCGGTATTCTGTGGCTTTTGGGGAATCTGGGTGTGATTGGTCAGGAGAACCTGTCTGTTCTGGCACGGATCTGGCCGCTTGTCCTTGTCGCGGTCGGATTGGATATCCTTGTGGGGCGAAATTCGCCAGTATTGGGCGGCCTGATCGGGTTGGGGGTAATTGGTGTCGTGATTGTGCTGATCGTTGTTGGTCCCTCAATGGGATTGGCAACTGATGCCCGCTTTCCGATAATCCCTTTCTTCCACGGCTCTGCTGAAATCCAGCATGATGTGTTCACAGAGCCACTGGATGGGGCGCAGGATGCCGAGGTTGATCTGGATCTGGCCTTCATCGAGACGACAGTATCAGCCCTGTCTTCCGGTTCGGCGTTGCTGGTTGAGGCTGATGTTGACTACGTTGGCAACTTCTACGTGAATTCAGGTGGCGGTGCCAGTCGAACAGTCGAGTTAGGCCAGCGGGGCAGCTTTAACCTCAATGCTTTGCAAACAGAGGGTATGCACTGGAATATCGGCCTTACTCCGGATATTCCACTGGATCTGGAAATCAGTGGTGGGGCTGCCCATGCAGAGCTTAATCTGGAGGAACTCAATCTGCGATCGCTTACTCTGGATGGCGGCGCGGGCCGGCTGGATGTTTACCTGCCTGCCATGTCAGAAGCCTACCTGGTTG
>JAFGNO010000102.1 GCA_016926985.1 Anaerolineae bacterium | reverse complement strand
TTTTTTGGTAGCACGGGCTTTTTGGTATTCGCAGTTTCCTGTCACTGCATCTCATGCAGTGAACCATGGCAATTCGTACAAGCTGCCAGGGAGACGGTCATGCTGTGGCCGGCGTTTTCCAGGTAGCGCCCCCATTCTTCCATTTCTATGACCATGTGGCAATCCGTGCATTCAGCAGGATCGCTGCCGCCCATATGCACGTTATCGGTCTTCACCGACGCGGGATGGCAGTCTGTGCAGCCGCTGTTGATGTGCATATGCGCGCTGACCGTTGGCACTGGCTGCATGTGGCAGCTGCCACAAAGCGCGCTAATGTCATTCTGGACGGTATCGCCAGTATGTGCATCATGGCAGTCCAGGCAGCCAACCTCACGCGGGCCATTGTGCGCGCTGTTTTCCCATTCAAGGTACGTCAGGGCGTGATCGCCCCCGTGACATCCGGCACACGACTCTGAGCTCTTCGGGATGCTCATCATGACATGCTCACGTTCATCAGGATCGTACGTATCATCAACGGCGACATGACACGCAGCACAGGTCACGCCATTATAGGTCACAGCATCATCACCTTCGCCGAGCTGGGTTGTATGGCAGGCCAGACACTCAGAAGACCGGCGCTGGCGATCCCAGACGGACTGAAAGCGCTCACCCTGAAATGCTTCAAGATTGTGAGCAGAATCGCGCCAGTGGGCATATTCCTCTTCGTGACAGCGACCGCAGTAACGGGGCGAGCGCGGGCGCGTTTCTCCCTGTGCGCTGAGCTGGTTTGCTGTTAGAAGCAGCAGGATTGCAGTCAGTATGCAGCCAATGATGCTTAAACCCGGCAAGAGGCTGTGGCGTACTGAATTTTGTCTGACGGTCACAGTTCATACTCCCGACTGTCAACATGCAGAGTGGCAAACGCAGATCCGTTGCACGGTGGCAAACTGCAAATTGTGTGATTCATGTCATGGTTCTAAGTGGGCTTACCAGGCCGAAGGTAGCCTGCTTGCTTCGGCCTGGGCATTGTGTGGTCCATGGGTTAGTTTGCAACCACTAGTTGCTGTCTTCGCTGCCTTCGGCTGCTTCAGCCAGGTCTGTTAGTTCCTGAATCTCAGCGCGCAGAATGTCGATCCGAGACTGCACAGATGCACCTTCTGATCCGGATGCGGACATCATGTGGTCTTCTTCGATTTCAAGTTCTTCCTGCAGTACCTCGATGGTCGCATACAGCTCGGGAGCAGTCAGCGATGTCAGGTCGACGGTGGGTTCTGGTGTCGCTGTAGGAGCCGGCGTATCGGTCGGAGCCGGGGTATCTGTAGGCTGCGGTGTAGCAGTCGGGGTGGGGGATGTGCCGCAGCCAGCCAGCATGAGTGCCAGAGTTGACATCATGAGTAGAATAGCAAATTGCTTGCGCATGGTGATTTTACTCCCTGTACAATTACCTCGAAAATCCAGAAATACAAGCTGTGTTCATCGGCTACCCTGTCTGAGGTGGTTCTTCTGGAAGTAGCTCCAGAAGTTCCTTCAGCACAGCCGCATCCCATTTGAGAAAGGCTTCCAGCACATCAACCAGGCCGGAGTAGAATGCTGTATGTGCTTTAGCCCGGGTCAGCTTGGCGAAGTGGGGTGTCCAGGCAAGTAAATGCTGCCGCAGAAATGCCAACTGCTCCTCAATCAGGATGCGCTCGGCTCTGGGATCACCGTTCTCGAAGGCAATGATCTGGCGTTCCGTCATAATGCGCATGAACTCCATCTCAATGGTCATAGAGTCTTCGGGTGTTTCATTCTTGTGGACAAACTCCATCCCATGCCTTGCGTAGAATTCCCGAACTTCGAGAGTGTGAGCATCAAACAGCAGGTGATCCTCATTTCGGTAAACACTTTCCCATGGGGGGGCCGTCATGGGGCCAGGGCCGATGTATAGCTGGCGAAAATCGTCGCGCAGTATACTGGTCGACGCCTCAGCGCACGCAGCCTGAACCTGTTCCAGCGCAGGCGCAGCATTATCCAATGGTATTGGAAATTCGATAAAGGGTTGTTCTGTTTGCAACCACTGCAGCAGTGCATCGTCTGGTGCAGCCTGATACAAACGCTGCATCAGGCCATAGACCGCCTGGCGCGCCTGGTAAACAAGTTGTCGATCATGCATGGGCAAAGTTCTCTCCTTGGTCGGCCAGATTGTAGCCTGCCTGAACATGTTACACAACAATAAGGCGGCGAAGTGGGGAAGTTCCCGCCGCGCCGCCTTAGAGGTTATGTGCTTAGCGCAGCACACTTACCTCAATCAGCCGGGCCGGCTTTACGGTCCGCCGATGAGTAGCGTAGCGTTCCGCGCGTAGAACAGATAGCGGCCAATAAACGCCGCGACGATGGCGCATACAAATGCGCCCACGACCAGCAAGTAGAGCAATGACTGCCACTTGCCTTTTTCTTCTGTTAGATACCAGGCAAAACCACTCAAGATACCTGCACCCGTGAAGGATAGGAACAGGTAGGCAAAGAAGTGGGTCGCATATTCGGTCTGAAGCATCATCAGAATGCTACTGGTCAGCCTGTCGCCTTTGTTACCCAGGTAGACCAGGTAGAGCGGGGTGCTGACGAACAGCACTCCAATCGCCGCAATAGCCACAAACGCCATCGCTTTGATTGAGTCCCGCAGCAAGCCGGCCTGAATTCGCCGGGTTTCATCGGCTACATGCTTGCTTCGCTGGAGCCACAAATAGTTGCCGACAAAGCCAACACCTAGAGCCAGCGCGCCCAGCATCACCATATCCACGAAGAAGATCACCACTGTGTGGAAATGTGCCCAACCCGTCTGACGCGAAGCCAGGCGTGGATCATAGTAGATCATCGCAGCGCTGAGCACGAACAGCACACCCAGGATGGCTGCAATCCAGGCCAGCGCGATGCGGATCTTCGGCAGCCAGTTGGAGAACGGTAGTTCTTCGTCTTTCTTGAAGAGAGTCAGTGCTTGCAGGATAGCAAAGATGCCTCCAACGACCAGGAAAGCGCCGTAGGCCGCAACTTCACGTGCCAGCCAGGAAGTATCCAGGTTGCTGAGCATATTGAACACACGGTCAGGGTTGCCAACATGGCCAAACACTGCCGCCATACCGATCACGAGAATCGGGCCAAGAGCCAGCAGTGCGCGTGTGGCCAGAAGGTCAGCCTGGTGAACGCCCGCCCGGCGAGCGGCAAAAATGTGAGCTACGCCGAAAGCCAGGAAAGCGCCTACAGACATTTGCCCCAACACGTTGAATATGATCAGTGACCATTCATTGTTAGGATGTATCACGGCCTAGATCTCTTCCTGATTAAGAATTGCCCCTGCTGCCCCTTCGACAGCCTGGACGTGCTTCGTATACAGTGCGTTCGGGCCAAAGTCCTCTGGGCCAGCCAGCGGTTCCACCGGGAAGACAGCTTCTGGATATTTGGCCTTCAGCTCTTCGATATCACCCCAGTCCATCGCACGCATCGGGCAGGCGTCTACGCATGCCGGGTTGCCGCCCGCGTCCACGAGGTCCTTGCAGAAGTCGCATTTGTTCACAACCGCAAGCTCTTCGTAGAACTGGGGAGCGCCCCATGGGCATGCCCACTCGCAGTAATGGCAGCCGATGCAGAGATCGACATTGATCTTGACGATACCGTTGGCATCTTTCTCAATTGCCGCGGTCGGGCAGACGGGCAGGCAGGGCGGATTTGAGCAGTGGTGGCATGCGGTTGGGACGAAGTAAGTGAAGATGTTCGGCTGCCACGCATTGCCGGCCTTGACCCAGTCCCCACCACCGTATTCAATGACACGGCGCCAGTTTGTGCCGACTTCATTGTTTGCACGATCTTTACATGCCACTTGACAGGCTTTGCAGCCTATACAAGCATTCAGGTCTACATAGAAACCATACTGAGCCATGATTTACCTCCCTAGGCTTTCTCGACCTGCACCATGATGGATTGCTGAGTGTTTCCAAGTGCATACGGCGAAGGCCGTTCGGTCGTAAGGATATTGACACAGCCACGACGATCGACGCCGCTGGCATCTGGTGTGTACCACGCACCTTGCGGGATGTTCACCACGCCAGGCATGATGCGCGGAGTCAACCGGACCGGGATGATCATGGCGCCGCGGTTGTTGTAGATCTTAACCGAATCGCCATCGGCAATGCCGCGCTCCTGGGCATCCAGGTTGTTCATAAACGCAACTTGCGGGAAGGCTTCGTCCAGCCAGTCGATATTATCAAATGTCGAGTGGCTGCGATGCATGTAGTGGCTGCCGATAGCTTGCAGCGGATATTCCCCGGCTTCTGGACCAAAGGGGCTATCCCATTCCTGGATGTATTTGGGGATGGCCGGCACCTCGTCAGGATTGCCAAATTCCGCCAAGGCCGGAGAGAAAATTTCAATCAGGCCAGATGGCGTGCCCAGCGGATTTGCAGCCGGGTCAGCGATGAAGTCGGCAAAGGCAATCGTTGGTTCTTCGGTATAGGGGACTGTCATCGAGCCGCGTTCCTCGAAGGTGACGCGGTCGCCGTAGACGTCGCCATACTCGGTCACAAGCTGGTCAACCCACTGGTTGTACCAATCCTGTTCGGTCTTGCCGCCCTCAGTAAACTCATCGTAAATGCCCAGACGTTCAGCAATCATCGCGCAAATGGCATAGTCGCTCTTGGTTCCATACAGCGGCTCGACAACCTGCGGCATCAGGATGCGGGTCGGGCCATATTTCCAGTTGGCGGTCACGCCCCAGGTTTCCCAATAGGTGCAGGCCGGCATGACGATGTCGGAATACCGGGCTGAGGGTGTCAGGAAGTTGTCATGGGTGACAATGAATTCGCACAGCGATTCATCTTTGAGGATTTCGATGGTGCGGTTGACGTTGCCATGCTGGTTGACGATACAGTTGCCCGCGGGGTTATACAGGAACTTGATGCTGGTGGGTAAGGTTTCCTCACCGTCTGCCAGGCCGCGCACACCGTCCGCAGCGCCCATCTCATTGCCGCGCAGAATTGCGTCGGTGAACATGAAGCTGGGAATTGAGTACGAAACTTCATTACGCGCGCCTGGGAAACCTACGCCCGGCGTGCTTTCGGCGCTGACGGCAAACGCGATACCGCCGGCCCACCCGCCAGGAATACCCACGTTACCTGCTAGAACAGGCAGGACGCAGCCCATACGAACGACCTGCTCACCGTAGGCGCGGCGCTGGACGCCATAACCCTGGTAGAGGATGCCGGGCTTAGTTGTGCCATATTCACGACCAATGCGAGCAATGGTTTCCGCTGGCACGCCGGTGATGTCGGCTGCCCATTCGGGGGTCTTTGGGACGCCATCGCTTTCGCCCAAGATGTAAGCCTTGAATGATTCAGCGTCTTCATAACCGTCGGGCATGTGCTGCGAGTCGTATCCGAGCGAGTACCGGTTGACGTAGTCTTCATCCACCATGCCTTCGTTAATCATCACGTAGGCCATGGCGGCCATCATGGCTGCGTCGGTGCCGGGACGGATCGGGATCCACTCATCGGCCAGGCCAACAGCGCTCATCGAATGGCGGGGGTCGATCACAATGGTCTTGGCCCCAGCTTCGCGCGCTAGCTTGACGTAGTACATGGTGTTAGTCCCGTCGATCATTTCGGCCGGGTTCCAACCCCACATCAGGATCAGCTTGGCGTTAAGCCAGTCAACGCGGCTCTGGCCGCTGGTCTGGGTACCGAAAACGGTTGGGGTCGCAACCTGGGTGCAAGCCCAGGAGTAATTGTTGTAGTAGTTGAGGCGACCACCAAACAGGTTGAGCATACGACCAACCACGCCGCTGCCATTTATGGTGTTGCCTGCGCCGGTTGCGTAATGGTTGTAGATTGCTGCACTGCCGTACTCTTCCTTGATGCGGATCAGGTTCTCGGCAATGATGTCAGCGGCCTCTTCCCAGCTAATTTCCTCAAACTGGCCGGAGCCACGCGGGCCGGTGCGGCGCAGTGGCGAGCGCAGGCGATCCGGTGCATACACGCGGCGGCGATAGGAGCGACCGCGGACGCAAGCCCGGAGCTGCGGGTCCATCGGATCGTCCGGACGGTCTGTATCGGATGTGACGCGTACAATGACGCCATCCTGGACATGGGCCTTCAGGACACAGCGTCCACCGCAGTTGTGGCAGCAACCGGTCGGGATGACCGTTGTTTCGCCCTGCGCCTCAGCCTTACTCAGCGGGTAGATACCGTCAAGAAGGTCTACCTTGCTGGCCAGCATTGCTGTAGCGCCAGCCGCCGATGACCATTTGAGGAAGGAACGGCGGTTGAGGGTTGTGCTGTTCAACTGGGTGAGCAGGTTTGTTTTTCCGTTCGTGCTCATTGAACTACCTTTCTAACTCTTCGATCTGATGGCAATCCCTAGAATCGAAATCGAATAAGAGAAACACAGGATTCGTTCCTGGCGTTCTCCTTTCTCTGGAGACGATATGAGAAACTGCATCACTGAGATGGTAATATCCCGTTTAAGTTTGTTGCATTTTTCACTATAACGCGCGGGAGTGTTATAGTCTGTCAGCCATCGACTGATTCTTGTAAGGAAAAGTCTGATCTTCAGAGGATACGCCGTCATTTATGACAAATGTCACAGCCGGGTTGGTGGAGTGACGTGTAAATTGAAGACGAACTGGATATCACAGATGTTTTTCATGCGTAATCTATGGTTAGGGGCAAAGCGGAGCGAGGATCGGATGCGATCTCTAGCGCGAATACTGATGATGGTTGGATTGAGCATCCTTAGCGGGTGTGCCCTTTTTATTCTCTCGAGCGACACATCTTCCAGCATATACGCCCAGGGCGGCACTGCAACAGCAACGCCTAGCTCAGGCGACGATGTCGCCAGCCTGGCAGATGTTGCCCGCGCTTATGCACTCTGGGTTCAGTCTGGTCATGCTGAAACGTATGATGACGGGATGGGCGCTGATACAACGTGCGCCAAATGTAAATCCCCATTCAATTGGGATCCAGGCCATCCTGCTGCAGAGGCTGCGCTAGACTGTGCTTCCTGTAAGCGCGTTCCTGGTGAGGAACGCCCGATCTTGGAGGGCGGTGAACCGGTGGCTCAATCGGATTGGCAGCACGTAGGCTGCCCGGTCTGCCACGAGCCTGTCGGCAATTCCTACCGAGCCGCGCCAGCATTCTGGAATCAGTCTCTTGGCATGTATGAAGAAGTCGAATCCGTGGATGAGTTGTGCGCTCACTGCCATGAAGGCCAGCACGGTTTTGAGGTTGTGGAGGAGATGGCCGGCGACCAGGCACATGCTGGCTGGGAGTGTTTGGAATGCCATGATCCGCACGGGGACCAGATCACCTGTGAAGATTGCCATGATCCACTGGAGGGTGACGGGGCCGACGTACATGCTGACCATCCGGAAGTCCACTGCTCAGCCTGCCATGACCGGGGTGGACTGAACCTGTGGCAGGAACGGAATCCGGATTCACACTTCTACGGACAGGTGATCACCATTCGTTTTGCCCATACCCTGACTGCCTGGCCCTCCCATAACCTGCAGACAGAAGTTGAATGCGGGACCTGCCACCATGCCAAGGACGAAATGCGGCCGCCACTGGCCCAGGAGGTCGGCTGTGATAATGCCGCCTGCCATCCACAGGGAGCGGTAATGGCCTGGTGCCCATACTTTACAGATATGCGGTGATGATCATGCGACGACCGAAACTTGCCCTGCTCATTGGTGTAAGTCTGCTGCTGGGGCTGTTGGCTGGGGGGTATGCCACGGCCCAGGAAACAGCGAATGTGCTGGAGATCCATCTGGCATCACCCGGCCAGGGCGAGATCTTCTACACTGCCCCCACCGGTGTGCTGACCAGCGTGCCGGTCTCCGGCAGAGTTGTGAGTTATGAGGTGCCAGTGGATCTGTCGACTGTTGAGTTGACGCTGAATCTTATCGATGCAGATGGTGAGGTTGTGGAGACACAAATACCTGTCGCAGAAGATGGCTATTTTCATACCTGGGTGACGATCAACACGTACACCGCGGTTCCAACTATTGAGATTCATGAATTCGATCTGTGCCTGACGTGTCACGAATTTGGTGAAGTCGTTATGCCCACAAACGTGACTCAACTACTGGTGCATGCACGTACCCCTGATAATCTGACGGGCAGCGTGGTCAGAGATATCAAGCTTGATCACGGAGAGTTCCGAACGCTTGAGGTGCAGGTGGAGGGCCTGCCTGAAACCAGTATGCCCGTGCAGATTGTTGCAGGCACGACCGTGTATGAGTGGCGCCCGCGTTCATTCTTTGCGGATGTTGTCGATGGCCTGGCGAATGTGAGCATTGAAGGGTTGACTTACGCTGATCTGAGCTATGAGATCATGCTAACTCCGATTGTCATAGATGCGACGCTGTATGAAACCGAGCCGCAAACGCTGACGCTTCCGGCGGGGAGCACTGTGCTGCCATCGGTGACCCTGACCGCCAGGCCAGTGCGTGGGACGATCGAAGGTCAGGTCGTCACGGGCATGCCAGCGGTGGGGGTTGAGGCAGCGTCTGTCCTAGCTGTTGATCTGCTCACAGGTTCTGGCTACAGCGCTGTAACAGCTGAAGATGGTTCTTTCAGCCTGGAGGATCTGCCGGTTAGTGAGCTTGTGCTGCTAGCGCAGAGCAGCGCGGGAATGCACGTGCCAGCGCAGGTCGATCTTCGAGAGCGTGTGGCACATGATACCGCTATTCACCTTGTGAACGGTGGGCCGGATACGCTGCGCGGTCAGGTGGTGCTGGCGGGCGAGCCGGTACCTTTCGCGCAGGCCCTGGTTGAAGGGCTGCTTCCGGCCCAGGTTGATCCTCTGAGCGGCGTGTTTGCACTAGCGGCGCTGCCAGAAGCGGAGCCGGTTGAGGTCACGATCACTGCTGCCGGCTGCTACAGCCAGCAGATGTTGGTATCTGAGCGCGATCTTGGTCTGTTGGCGCTGGTTCTTCATCCGGATACAACTGTCCGGCAGCAGGGCGGCGCGCGACTGTATTTGCCGGCGGAAACGCGCGCAACCACAAGCGGTGACGAAGTCCGCCTGGATGAAGGTGTGCTGTGGGTGGTGAGTCAAACCCCAGCTAACGCTCCGGGACCGACGATCCTTGCCGGCGATTACCGGCTTTCAGGCCAGGGAGCAAGTTTTGCGGTGGAGGCGCTGCCAGGCGCGCTGCCCCGCCTGTATGTTCGCCAGGGATCTGTCACCGCTGTGCATGCGGAGAGAGAGTCGATGACGGTTGCCGAAGGTCAGACACTGACCCTGACTGGTGCGAACAGTCGTCCGGTTGATTTGGCGCCGGGGGCAGGGGCCTTGCTGCGCGAAATTGGGGGTAGTGTTGGCCGCCTGGAACTCCAGCCGTCCGTCTCCGAACGCGTGCAGGCTGCACTGTGGCAGGGTATGGCAGCTGCGGCAAGACTTCTCATGCTGGGCGCGTATGCGATCACATTTGCAGGCATGCCGGCTCTTGTTATTGCTGGTATCGTGATGCAGCTGTGTCGGCGTGCAACGCGTAGAGACTGAGTTTTTATCATTTGGCACGCTGCCAGCAGCAGTATTATTGCAGTTTGAGTCCGTTTGAACAGGGGGGCTGCATAAACATGGATTATAGTTGGCTCCATACAAAACAGTTGCTGATATGTGCCACGGCAGTGCTGCTGGCCGGCTGCACGACTGCGCCGGCCCCTACGCCCACGCCGACTCCGCGTGATGACAGCGCGATTCGTCAGGCGCTTGTAACCGGTGTTCATGCAGATACGTACAGCCTGGAGACCGGCCCAAACACATACTGCGCTGTCTGCAAATCTCCTGCGAACTGGGACCCGCAGGCCGTCATTGACGATCCGCCTAACTGTGTTAGCTGCAAGTTTGCCAGTGATGCGAATATGCGCGTTGCAGTGGGGAATCCAGTGGTTCCTGAAAACCAGTGGGAAGGCATCCGCTGCTATAATTGTCATCCGGTTGGTGAAGACAATGTTGCAGAGGAAGCACTTGCCTGGTGGGATGCAGAGACTGATACCCACGTGTTTCAGGAAAACAGTACGATGCTCTGCGAGCAGTGTCACCGTGACAGCCCGGCAGGTACAACACGCCAGCGGGAACTAGCTGACTCCACGGCACATGCATCTGCAACCTGCACGACCTGCCATGACCCACATGATGGCACGGCCGACTGTTCGGACTGCCACCATGCGGAAGATACTGAAACTGATTTTGTCAACGCGTGCTGGGCGCAGTATCTGGCACCCGATGCGCCCGCACACCATACCGACTTGCTCTGTCAGACATGCCATGATGCTGGTGGGCTGGAACTGCGTCCGGTTCAAGACCCCGGAGAACCCTATCCTGGACAATGGGCAACCTGGCGGAATACGCTGATTGCTGGTTCAATCCCTTCAAATCACGTGTGGGTTTCCCACAACCTTTCGGCAGAAGTGGACTGCAGCCGCTGCCATTATGACGGCAATCCCTGGGAACTGGCTGCAGACGTGGGAACAGCATCGGAATGAGACACATTACCTGTTCTGGCGGAGTATTGCTGATAATGCAGTTTCTCGTACATTGAGGGCCGTCAAGGGTGCGCGCGAATCCTTCAGGCCCGAGGGCGAAACGGTTCGCGCTATAATTGGATAAGCCTTTCAGTCGACAGAGCAGATAGCGAAATTTGTGGATGCGGCTGCGGACTTCAACGTGGCGCTGTCTCCAGCATGATGTCCTGCAGGGCGGCGCAAAAAAGTGCACCGCTGGCGCGCGTAATCAACGCTATTCTGTGCCAATCAATGCGTGGATTGTGGTCTATTAGCTGCGATGATGTATGTGCCTGCGCACGATACCTGACGAGATATCAGGGAGATTCCCCAGCGATGCGGATGTCCAGAGAATACCAATTACAGCTTCCTGCCCGGCAACAGATCGTTCATCTATGGCTGGAGCAGTTATGCAAAGAGAACACAAATACGCGCCGCGCGCAGCTTGAGCCTTTAGCGCTGCAAGCCACGGGGGACTTCTATCACTATCTCGATGTTAATGAAGATCCGCAGCGCTTCGACTTGCAGCGGTTTGTTGGCATCTATCTCTCAACCGAGAATCCATCAATTGTGGAAGTCGCCCGTATTTTCATCATGATGCGTTCTGCGTTTCGGAAGCTTCTCATCTCCTACGATGTGCCATCTGGCTTTCATGCCTTGGAACAGCTTGACAATTGGACCGACCTGGTCGTTTCGCGATACGCCTTGGCGCACAGCCGGCTGATTGAAGCCCGGGAAGCGAGGCTTGCCGAGCGGATGGCGGATCTGGCCATGCTGAATCACTGCGTGGCATTGCTCAACGGCTCGCTCGATACCGTGTCTGTCGTAAACATGGCCGCGCAGCTGGCATGTGAGGTGACTGGCGCGGATCTTTGCATTGTTTTCAAGCGGGAAAGAGATTTGATGGTGCCCTTGGCCAGCGCAGGCCAAATTGACTATGCCGGTGAGCCTGTGGCGATTGCAGACCCGAAGTCACTGGAACCGCTCATTGTGGATGAAAACCAGGCGGACTTGCCGCTTGAGAAAGTGTGCCAGAGCCTGGGCGTGTCAGGTATTCGCGCCGTAACTTGTTCTCCCTTAAGGGCAGGCAGCGCTGTTATCGGAAAACTCGCCGCTGTCTATTTACAGCCCCAGCGCTTTACCCAGCGCCAATTGGATGTGCGCGAGATTTATGCCAGCTATGCCGGGCAAGCGTTGCGTAACGCTCAGTTGTATGAGCGGCTTGCGCCCCTGACAGCAGCCCAGGAACGACAGCGTATTGCCATGGAAATGCACGATACGATGCTTCAAACACTTGTCACGCTGAACATCAATCTGCAGGTGGCAATGGCTCACATCCGGGATGCGGACTGGGTCGGTGCTCAGCAGTGTGTGGAGGCAGCGCGCCAGCTTGGCAAGGCTGCCGTGGTTGAAGGGCGAGAAACACTGCGCAGTTTGAATTCAGGCTGCTCCAGTGAAGAGACGCTGTTTGATGCAATTGAAGCCGAAATGCAGCTCTTTGAGGAGCAGACGGGTATCATGCCAGAGTTGATCAGGAACGCCAACCATCCGCCGTGTGTGTCCGATGTTGTGCGGCATCACTTGCGGCGATTAATTGGTGAGAGTCTGAACAATATTCAACGGCATGCGCGGGCCACTGAGGTCAAGATAACCATTGAAGAAACACATCAGGGGTTGATGCTGAAGGTGGAGGACAATGGTCTTGGCTTTGACTCCGACCAGATTGACGAACAGCGATCATTTGGCCTGAATGGGATGCGAGAGCGATCGCGCCTAATTCATGCACAGCTTGAAGTACAGGCTTCACCGGGGAATGGAACAGCGGTAGTTGTTCGCATGCCGCTCAAGAGTGGCAGTTTCCCCGGCAAATCAGACTTTTCCTGACGTCACATACGGATGTTGACTGTCAAAGGCCGGCCCCATTTGTTGTATGGTATAAACATAATCCGTCTAATGGACAGAGCGAAACCTCGTGACTTCAGATAACCAGCCAACAACCCGGAGCAGCGAATTGTCAGCGCTGCTTGCCTATGCACTATTCGCACATGACGAGGAGCAACACGCAATCCTTGCGGTATTGCAGGAAGATCTGGGACAAACGCTAACGGCGCTCACGCTGCATTTGCGTCTGGCTCAGACCCTCTGTGAAGACGCAGATTGTGTGACGCAGATAACAGAATCTCGCAAGCTGGCCAGTGCTGCCTTGAAATCTATTGAGGGTTTAGTCCACGATTTGCAACCGCCCGCTTTGCATCAGCAGGGCTTAGGGCCAGCCGCAGAGGTCTTTGCGCGAGAGTATGCACGCACGACACAAATACACACGGAGATTGATTTCGAGATCCTACCCGTTCGGCCAACGCCACAAATTGAGTTGTCGCTGTTTCGAATCGTCCAGGAAGCGCTTCAGAATGTGCACCAGTATAGTCACGCTGAATCCGTACAGATTGTGTTGCGTCAGATAGAGGATACGCTTTGTCTGATCATAGCGGACGACGGCGGGGGGTACGCTCAAGAACTCCTATCCAGCTGGGATTTTTTGCGGATCTTTTACCGCGCGGAAGCGTTGGGTGGTACAGCCCATCTTGAGAGTCTCTCTGGGAATTCGACGAGACTGGTGGTGAGGCTTCCGTTTAGAACCCGGGAGATACAATGATTAGGATCATCATCGTGGATGACCATGCCGTTTTACGCAGCGGGCTTCGCCTGCTGATTAACCGTGAGCCAGATATGACCATTGTTGCAGAGGCAGGTGATGGCAAATCGGCGATAGAGCAAATCGAATCCTTCAAGCCTGATGTCATTCTCATGGATATTACCCTGCCTGACATGTGGGGCACCGATGTTATTCGCCATTTTAAGCTGGAGAAGGAATGCCGGTGTCAATTCCTGGCGCTGACTATGCACTGTGAAGACGAGTGGCTGCGCACAGTGCTGGATGCCGGGGCGTCAGGTTATGTCGTTAAGTCTGTTGCAGATGATGAGCTGCTTGATGCTATTCGGGCTGTGCACCGGGGGCATTCGTTCCTGCGTTCGGAAGCCGTTGCCGTACTGCTGGATGACAGCCCAGCTTCTGGCAGGCCAGAAGATATC
>JAFGNO010000101.1 GCA_016926985.1 Anaerolineae bacterium | reverse complement strand
CGGCCAGAGGTTGGCGCCTAAATGAAAAAGAGAACGTCACATAATGGGCGCTCTCCTCGTTGTGTATGGTGTGACCCGCCCAGGACTCGAACCTGGAACCAATTGATTAAGAGTCAACTGCTCTGCCAAATTGAGCTAGCGGGCCCGGTTAACAGCCAGATTATAGCGTGAGCCCGGTATCCGTCAAAAGAGAAATCGAACTAATCTGGCTTGTCCGGTATAATCGTGACAGCCTGCGCATAATGGGGAGAAAAAATGGCAATTCAAATCCTGACAGAGAATCTCGTCAGCAACGTGGAAAAAGTGATCATTGGCAAGACCAGTGAAGTAGAACTGGCGCTGGTCGGGCTACTATGCCAGGGGCACCTGCTTATTGAGGACGTTCCGGGGACCGGCAAAACCATGCTGGCAAAGGCAATCGCAAGAACCATTGGCTGCAGCTTCAGCCGGATTCAGTTTACACCGGATATGCTGCCCAGCGATGTCACCGGCGTTTCCCTGTATAACCAGAAAAAGGCTGAATTCGAATTCCGTCCAGGCCCGATCATGGCCCAGATCGTACTGGCAGATGAGATCAACCGGGCCACACCCAAAACACAATCAGCGCTGCTGGAGGCGATGGAAGAACGCCAGGTTACTGTTGAGGGGGTCACTTACCAACTCGATCCACCATTCCTCGTCATTGCCACGCAAAACCCGATTGAGTACGAGGGTACTTATCCGCTCCCTGAGGCGCAGTTGGACCGGTTTATAATGCGCATCACACTTGGCTATGCCTCCCCGCCTGAGGAAATTGCTATGCTTGAGAGCCAGCAGTTCATTCATCCAATTGATGAACTGGAGCAACTGGTATCGGTTGAGGACCTGCTTGAGGCGCAAGAAGAGGTCAAGTCCGTCTATGTGGATAAGCAGATCAAGCAGTATATTGTGGAAGTAGTCGCCGCGACCCGTGACCATCCAGATGTGTACCTGGGGGCCAGCCCGCGTGGAAGCCTCGCGCTGTATCGGACAGCGCAGGCCTGGGCTGCAATAAATGCCCGCGACCACGTGCTGCCAGATGATATCAAGCGCTTGGCAGGGCCAACTCTTGCCCACCGGCTGATTGTCAGCCCCGGCGCACGCTTGAAAGAAGTATCTCAGACAAAACTGATAGAGGAAATACTGCGGCAGGTTCCGGTGCCCGGGGCCACACTGGGCGTGTCCAGATCAGGCAGAGGCAGGTAATACTACGCTTGCAGCCCCCACAACAGTATGGGGGCTTTTTACTTTATAGCAAGAACAGAATGGTAAGTATCAAGCAACTGGTGGGCAGCCCTGGGCCAGGTAAACTGCCGGGCCTGAGCAATTCCTTTTTCCCGGCAGGACGCTCGCAGCAATTGGTCGTCCAGCAGGTGAGATAATCCCAAAGCTATCTCTTTGCTGTCCAGGGGATTGACCAACAACCCGGCGCCCCCGGCGGCTTCGGGAAGCGAGGAGACGGAGGAGGTCAGGACGGGAGTCCCACAGGCCATGGCCTCCAGCACCGGTATGCCGAATCCCTCATACAGCGAAGGTAAAGCGAAGACCTCAGCCGCGCAGTAGAGTGCAGGCAGATCGGCATCATCTACGTAACCGATGAACTGCACGATCTTGGGTAATCCCTGCCGGTCGATCTGGCGGTAGAGATCATCATCCAGCCACCCTTTGCCACCGGCTATGACCAGCTTGATATCGGGACTATCCAGGAGATGAACAGCTTCTGCCAGCCGCGCATAGTTTTTACGCGGCTGGATTGTTCCCAGGCTGAGAATGAACGGGGATTCTCCGATCCGGTATTTCTGTCGAACAGCGTGAATTGCATTACGGGGGACAGCTTGTGTAAAACGCTCCTCAACGCCCGGATACAGCACTGAGACTTTATCAGGCGGTGTATTGTAGTAATCCAATATATCCTGCCGGGTAGACTCCGAGTCGGCAAGGACATGATCAGCTTGCTCGATTGAGCGTGGAACCACGCGTTTCAAGTAGCGTCGCAGCCCCGGCGATGCGGTTTCAGGCGTCCTGAGAAAGGCCAGGTCGTGCACGGTCAGGATGGTGCTGGTGCCACGCTTTACCGGGGGGAGCGTGAAGTCAGTGGCATGAATGAGATCAAAACTGCCAGCCCAGAGTTCCAGGGGGATCGGAAGATGGGCCTTATGCCAGATTCGGCCCAGCCATTCGGTATTCAGTGCTGTACGGCACCATGAGAAGTTAGGGCCAGGTGTTTTCGGGATATCTGAATCAGGAATGCCGGCAACAAATAGCTGGTAGCTGCTTTTGCGATCCAGCCGGGCAAGTGCCTTTACCAGTTCCCGGACATAGCGACCGATTCCCCCGCCCTGCTCCAATGCGGGTGTATACAGGATGGTGATGCGTGGGCGGTGGCTTTCTGGCATGTCAATTCACGTCGTTGTAGGTCACGTAGCGATTGACAAAGAAGTTCCAGAATAACACGATGACAACCGCCAGCGCCCAGGCAGCACTTTCGCCAAGCCAGACGTGAACCTCTGCCCCGATGGAAGGAACAATCCTGCTGACCAATACAGAGAATGGCCTGCTGAGGAGTTCCAGGATGGGGAGACGGATGAGGATACCGACCACATTGATCGCAAAAAACGTGACCAACTGGCCAACTACGGGTTTGGATCGCGAGTCTGGGTATGTCCAGTAGCGATTCCAGATGAAGTTGCTGAATATGGCCAGAACAAAAGCTATTGTCCCGGATATGCCCAGCCCGGTAACAACTGCCCCAAAGGGAAGCGACAGCCTGATATTGTCAAGCCATCCAGCAGCATTAAGCAGCGTGAATGTCCCAAAGTCGATGACAGCCCCGATTGTCCCCACCACGGCGAATTTCCAGAACCGTTCGAATTCCTTGTTATGCCGAACAAATTCACGCAGGCGTGTGAGGATACTCCCCTCATCATGTGCTGGTTGTGCTGTATCTTCCACTAAACTCATTCTCCCGAAAACGCAAGCGCAAAATATTCAGTAGACCTAAAAACACACCTATAAACAGGTGAATATTGGCAACATAGAGATTGTCAAATACCTGGTGGGCTGACAGGTGGATCCATACCCCCAGGAGGCCGATACCCAGGAACCGATCCCAGCCTTCCAACCGGCGTGTGGCAGTCCATGTCAACCAGATGATAATAAGCCACATGGTAGCGTAGGCAGATACGCCAACAAGGCCTGTCTCTGCAAATATATTCAGGTAAATATTATGGGCATGGCCCAGTGCATAAGGCCAGTTAATCAGCGCATACTGGTGATAGACTGGTTCGTAGTTCCCCAGGCCCACTCCAAGCCAGAAGTTCTGCCGGATCATCTCACCAGCAGCCTGCCAGTGAGCTAACCGCTCCAGCACAGCATAATTGGCCACGGTTACATCTACTCCCCGGACATCAAAAGTCTGGATACTGGCAGTGAAACCGGTCAGGCGTGATGAAATGGATGCCGGCAGAAGGTCAAGCTCAAGGGAAAGCAAACCGAGCAGGATGGTAGCTGCCACCAGAATTAACCCGATCCAGGCTTTGCGGGGCCAGGCGAAAAGTATGGCCAACCCGGCACAGGCCAATGCCAACCATGCACCACGCGACCAGGACATAAACACTGCTGCGCTTAATACAATGCTGGCGGTACCCGCCAGCAGAACCGGCGCGAGTTTCCTGCTCAGGGCCTGTCGAAAAAGCTTCTTGAACGGTTCAGCCTGGCGCGTCCTGAGCGATTCCCTCAGCAGCCTGGCCCATTTCCCAACTGCACCCAGCGTCAATCCAATAGCAACCGCAGCGACCAGTCCCATCAGCCCTCCAAACGGGTTGGGCTGCTCAAAGGTCCCATAGGCGCGGAAGAATCGCCCGCCCAGGATGCCAAAATGCTCCGGCGCATCGGAGAATCCCGCAAACTGCCATGCCCCAATAAGGGCCTGAGTAAGGGCCGCGAAAATAGCTGCCATGGCTACCTTCATCCAGCCCTGGGATTGGGCGAGGTCGGTGACCAGGGCAATCAGGATCAGGATTTCAACCCATTTCAGCATCTCCGGCAGCCAGTATGCCAGAGAGGTCATGTTTAAGCCGCTCAAAGCAGCGGCAAAGGTGAATCCTGTGACAGGGATGGCAACCAGCGTGTATTGAAGCCTGATCTGGCGCCCGTTCCTGATGCATTGGATTAGCCAGGCAGCTACGGTAAAAGCCAGCATAATCTGGCCGAGATCAAGCGGGAGCGCCGGTACTGTACGATCCATCAGCGGCTTGAGGGAGCCCAATATCAGAGTTGTGGCGAGTCCCCACAGGGGATTGATGAGCGCCAGCACACCCAGCAAAGAAGCACCTAATAGGAGAGCACTCATCTGTACGGGCAGTCCGGCAATAATGCCCCCAACCAGCACAGCAGCACCTGCCAGGGCAGCCTTTTCCCAAACTCCCTGCTCTGTGTTCCATCCTGAGCGCAGAGCGTTAGGAATGATCTGGTGTACAGCCTTCACATTACCCATCCACTGCCAGTTGATGCCTGAAATATTCAATAGTCAGGCGGAGACCATCCTGGATGCTTACCACTGGCTCCCACCCCAGGATGCGCCGCGCCTTGCTGATGTCAGGTCGGCGAGTCTGGGGATCGCCCTCGATCCGCTTGTTTTTCTGAAAAACGAGGCCAGCAGGGTTGCCGGTTAACCGGTTGATCGTCTCGGCAAACTGGATGATGTTCAACTCATGGGGATTGCCAATATTGACGGGGTTTTTCTCGTCGGACAATAACAGCCGATAAATGCCTTCTACCAGATCATCCACATAACAGAAACTGCGCGTTTGTGTTCCGTCGCCATACACGGTCAACGCCTCGCCGCGCAGGGCCTGTCCAATGAAGTTTGGGACAACCCGTCCATCGTCCAGCCGCATCCGGGGGCCGTAGGTATTGAAGATGCGCACAATGCGCGTATCAACCTCGTGATAACGCTGGTAAGCCATGGTCATGGCCTCGGCAAACCGTTTGGCCTCGTCATACACCCCACGCGGGCCAATTGGATTGACATTTCCCCAATAGGATTCCTCCTGGGGGTGGACAAGCGGATCTCCGTATATCTCGGAAGTAGAGGCCAGCAAGAACCGGGCGTTTTTCTCTTTCGCCAGGCCCAGTGCCTTATGCGTGCCAAGTGCGCCTACCTTCAGGGTTTGAATGGGGTAAGTCAGGTAGTCGATTGGGCTGGCCGGGGAGGCGAAATGGAGAACAGCATCCAGCTTCCCCTCCACAAAGATGTAATTAGTCACATCATGTTTGATAAAAAGAAAGCGGTCGTTGCCCGCCAGATGTTCGATGTTGCGCGTTTTGCCCGTGATCAGGTTGTCCATAGCAATCACGGAGTGACCTTCTTTGATGAAGCGGTCACATAAATGTGAGCCCAGGAAACCAGCGCCACCGGTTATGAGTATTCTCATGTGTTCTCCAATCTCTTGAATGCAGCGCGGTATTGTATCGGAGCAGGCGGCTACCCGCCAGATACCTACCCGCCCGCCTCCAACAATTTACCAAGCGTTGTTTTGAAAATCTCATAAGCACGCGGGCCATACAGGCAGAATATTACAAGCTGCAGTTGCTTGTTTTCGGTGGTCAGGTAATCTATCACGGCTGAGAGCATGACCCGCGCACAGTCATCAACCGGGTAGCCAAAAACGCCTGTTGAAATGGACGGAAAGGCTACAGAGCGCAGGTTGTTTTCCTCGGCTATCTTCAGGCTGGACAGGGCGGCGCTTTCCAGCAGGCTATCGGCAGCCGGGTCGCTGCCGTGTGGGCCAACGGCGTGGATCACATATCGGGCAGGGAGCTTGCCGCCGGTGGTGATGACTGCATCGCCCACATTGCACCCACCGATGGCATTACATTCCTGCTGGATGGATGGGCCTCCGCGCAGCCTGATTGCCCCGGCAACGCCAGCGCCAAGGACAAGCTGAGAGTTCGCTGCATTGACAATCGCGTCGGTGTCAATGTCAGTAATATCCCCCATGACAAGGCGCACGCGGCAGCCGTTAATGGTCACTTCCATCACGCACCTCCTGTGAAAGCTGGAACATCACGCCCAGTGTCAGGGCGAAAATAAAGGCCAGATCAATAGCATAATGAGCCGCGTCGACCAGCCCATGCCCGATAAATGCAGCCATGCTGGCCATCAACCCAATGACCAGGGCCCATATCAGTCGGTCAGATTGGCGGAGCACCTTCGCCGTGTGAACGGCAATCCGCCAGAAGGCAACCTGCATCCAGATGCCTGCGGCAACGGCCACGAGACCACTTCGCACCCAGTAGTCAAGCAAAAAGTTGTGTGGGTGGCTGAGATTGGGCTCCTGCCAGCTTGCAGGCAGGATATACCGCCCCCGGTACTGGTAAAGGAACTGGTCCAGCCCAACACCCGTGATTGGGTGATCGCGGAGCATGTTGTAGGTACTTTTCCAGAGGTTCAGCCGGAAAAACGTTGTGCTGGTCTCGCTGTTGAAATCGGTCAGGCTGCCGAAGCGGGGCAATCTGGACAGGGGGACTAAGGCCAGTATCTCAAGCACGCCGGCTGCAAATACGGCAACTATTCCCTTCCAACCAAACCAGGCAATAACAATGAGCGCCAGGGCAGCAGGCAGCCCCAGCAGCAGCCCGCCCTTGGAAAGCGTCAGGGCAAAGGCAATCCCCATGAGAGACCCGGCGATCCCGTAGGCGATCCTGCGGCGGGGATCGCCGGATCCACCAAGCAAAGCCACAGCCAGGGCAACCGGTATAACCCGATCCAGAAAAAGGGCAGTGCTGTTGGGCGAGCCAAATACACTCCGCAGCCTGCGCGAACCTTCCTCAGCAGTAATAATGTCAATCCCCGTGGCAAACTCATACAACCCGATCAGCGATACGATAAGGCCTGCCAAAACCAGCATGTCGACAATGCGCCACCGTTCACGGGGGGAGAATCTCATGGTCCGGAGCACCAGATAAAGGATCAATGGTTCCAGGATAATCTGGCGAAACTCAGTCACTGCGACGCCCAGCAGATCAGACCAGGCGATGGATAAAGCGCTGATGACCGCAAACAGGATGACTGCCCTGTCCAATGCTGTCAGTTTGCTGTAAATATCTCGCCAGGAAAACCGGTTCTCACGGTATGAAGCGGCAATATGGATAGCCCAGGCTGCCAGTGTCAGCAGGCTGATGACTTCCACCATGGTAAATGCCCGGTCAAAAAGAGGGCGGGGCAGCATATAGTAGGGCGCAAAGAATACCACCAGCGCCACTCCAAAAGAGGGTCTTGAGTAAATCAGGACAAACAATACCACCAGCGCAATCAGGGTGAGAAGCAGCCAGGGCGAAAAATAGAACAGACCTGCTGTGATCGTCGTGATCAGCAGCGAAGGGCCATCACCCATCCGGCGGAGCAGCCCTCCGCCCCAGGTCCGGGCTGCTCCCAGCCACATAACCAATGCAGCAGCAAAAGCAAGCAGAAACTGGCCGACATCAGGCATCTTATCAGCTGGCGGGGGAGTGCTTCTGGCAGTTACAGCAGACCAATTGGCTCGTTTACCAGTCATGAAGGCAAAAAAGCCCAGAACTATAGACAAAACACCCAGGCCAATTATCGCAGCATTATAGATGGTTGTCGGGATCTTTGATCCCACTGCAAAGCCGGCTACAGTCCACTGATCCTGCCCCTGTTCAGCTTCAATATGGACGCGGCGGGTCGTATCCATGTCGCCGGATGCAATGGGCAGCACCTCGGTGGCAGGCGTGTAATCCGGTGAAGTCAGCACCAGATACGCACCCCTGTTGTCACGCGGCAGAAGCGCGGACGGCTCTCCATCGACAGTTACATACAGGTATCCCCGATACCAGCCGCGCCGGGCAATAACTGCCAGTTGATCGCCGGTAAAGGTAAGATCGATGGCGCTGTTCCCATCCCGACCTATGTCAGCGCCCAGCCCGGACAATGACCAGCTGCCCGAAAAGGCAATGAGTTCATGGTTAACAGAATGCACTCCGGGCCAGAGTGATGTATTGAAATCACCAGAGTGACTCTGGATAGCGAGCGCTGTCAGCGACAGCGTACCATCCGTGCCGCGCAGCGCAAATCCCCACCGGGGATCATCATGGGGCGCATCAGGCTGCCAGCTCTCAAGGATCACGGCGCCTGTCCACGGCCATTCTATCAGCGCCCTGTGATAGGCTCCAATAGTATTCTCCGCCTGATCTTCGAGAGTGACCTGACCCCATATCGACTCGCCGCCGTCCCAGTCCTGGGGTAGCGCATTCCAGCCGAATTCGCTGATCCACAGGGGCTTCTTGATATCGCCATACTGCTCCATGACCTCGCGAAGGAGGATCGTGCGGGAGAAGTTCAGCGCCCCGGGGTTTGCCGTCCGGTCATCGTGTCCGGCGTCAAAGCCGTAGGGTTTGGCTGCCACGCCATCAAAGAACCGGTCTGCTCCGGCCTCGTACAGGGCGCGCAGGTAGAGAATATCGCTTATATTCTCCGGCCCGGTTTCACTGGTTGGGGCCAGCGCAGCGCTCAGGACAAACGCATCCGGGTCACTATGATGTATGGGCCAGTAAGCCGACTCAAGCAGCGCTGCGTATCTCACCGCACTGGGGTGAATTCCTCCCCAACCGCCGGACAGGTTGGGCTCGTCCCATATCTGGTAGACATCGATCTGGCTGGCATAGCGAGCAGCAACTGCTGCCGCAAATGAGGAAAAATGCGCAAGGTCTTCTGGAAGGGCTGTCGGGTGGCTGGCGGCCCAGCCAGGGGCCTGTTCCAGCACCGCAACAATACGCAGCCCCCTGCCGGCACTGGCTTCAACCAGGGCGTCATAAGTGGCCCAGTTGTAGGTGCCCGGCTGCGGTTCAATATCCTGCCAGCGGAAGGACTGGCGCAGCCAGACAAACCCGGTACGACTGATAAGGTCAAGATTCTCGTTCAACTCACCTGCATCATACTGGGTGAGATCAACGTTGATACCCAGAACCGGTACGCGGGGGGGCAGGTTGGGATCGGGTAGACCATTGAGTGCCCCTCGTATCCGGGCGTGCCGCAGCACAATCACGGCAATCAGGCCCAGCAGGGCCAGGGCAGCCCCTGTCAGTAAAAAAATACTGGCCAAACGCCTTTTGTGTGAAGACATCAGGGTGCCCAACGGGGAGAACTGCTCAGCCCGTCTGAGGTGATCCGCTGGGCCAATCCAGTGATTACATCAACAATGAACAGGTTGCCGGTGGGGCCGGGGTCAATCAACGCGACATGATTCCCATCAGGTGACCAGCAGAGCGTCTGCGGTTGAAGGCCTGGTTTATCCAGATAGGGATAAACGATCTGTCCATTGCTACCATCTGCATCAACCACCACCATACGATACCAGCTAAACACGCTGTCAAGCGGATCGTTGGCCTGCAAATAGAGAAGCAATGGGCTGCTTTCTGGCTCAGCAGATACTGAGGCGAGCGAGTACTGGGGCAAGGCCCACATGCCAGCCTGTTCAACCAGCGTGACCTGATAATTGCCCGTCCCCGAAAAGACAACCACTGAAAAGACCGGGCTGTCTTCGGGCGTTTCGGCGCCAATGGGAGGTCCGTGGAGCACCGCAGCAAATAACCGACCATCCGATGACCAAGCCGGGGATGGAATCCAGACAAAATCGTAGGCATTCCAGGGCGCAAAGGTCGCCAGCGTGCGCCTGGTATAGGCCGATGGTAGACCGCTGTCACCCGGATTCTCAGCCGGTTCTTCTGTGGCAGACTCGCTGCTGCCAGTGCCCGTATTGAACTCAGGAATGAGTATCCCCACCGCATCTGGCTGCGCCCAGGCAATTGTCATATCCACCGGGGAAATGGCGAAGACAGTACCATACCAGCCGTAAACCCCTCCACTTGAGGGCTCCAGAAGCAGTTCGCGCTCCAGCAGCGCGCCGGTTGGACTGATCTGAGCACGCCAGAGATCGTTATTGGCCTGCCATCCAGGAAAACTGTCACGGGGTTCGGCAGTGGAATAAATAATGGTCCGCCGGGTTCCAGGAACCCAGTCGGCGAAAAGGATATTACTGAGGTCAAGCTGTACCGGGCCCGCCTGGGGATCCGTGGTATCCAGAATGGCCCACAGCGTATTGAACTCCTCCTCGTCTGAGGTTGAATCTGCTGACCGGGTGAAGAGAAGTCGGCGTCCATCTTCTGACAGCTCGAAAACTTTCTCATCCAATCCGCCGTCCAGTGTCAAAGCGATCCGGTTGGCGCTGTTCTGGCGGATAATCCAGGCGTTGCCGGAGGAGATATATGCCAGTGTGCCAGGCATGGTCACTGTTGTGAGGTCTTCCTGACTGCCTATGGCGATGATCTCGTCCTGCGGCGGGGTGAGCAGATAGCGGCGTACTTCGACGCGGGAAATCTCAATGCCATCTTCCTTGACTACCCGGTAAGTGACCTCCGCCACGCCGTTGGCTCCCTGCTGGAGCAGACGGGTTTCACCCGCGGGGAGACCATCGTTGATCATCGTCCGGCTGCCAAATGGGACAATCTCCTGCTGAACGAGGGTCTCCTCCACAACGCGAACCACGGTGATAGTCATCCCGTTGGTCACCCGGTTATAGGGAGGGGGATTCACGCGATCCAGGGTGCCTAACACAACCCCTTCGCGCTGAAGCACATCACTGACGATGGGGGTATCTGCCACAGAGATTTCCCTTGTTTGCCCATCAACAATCAGGGTAATGGGCATTTCCGACTGTCCACCGGGCTGACAGCCAGAAAGCAGGAAACCCAGGCAGGTCAATATTGACATAAGGGTAGCAAGCAAGCGTGCACTTATCATGCTGCGGAATCTAACATGCTGCAGTGCTGCGGGCAAGGCCCCTGGCAGGTGCTTGATCACCGTTATCCCCACAGAATGATGATGAGTTCGCGCGGGCCATGAACACCCAGCGTGAGGGTCTGCTCAATGTCGGCGGTACGGCTCGGACCGCTGATAAAGACGGTGTTGCTGGCGGCTGCCAGGTGATCGCTGCCTGGCAGGCTGTCCAGATAGGCGGATAAACAGGGGAATAACCGGCGGCTATCCACCAGCGCGATATGCACTGGCGGGAGCAGTGAGGCGAGCATTGAGCGCCCTTCCCCGCCTCTTACAACAATGGTGCCCGTATCGGCCAGCGCTGCTTCAGCGCCGGTGATGCCAACCGGCAGCGCAGCAAGATCGACCGGGTTTCCCTGAAAATGTGCCGCAACCCCGGCATCAGCCAGCCGGTCAGGGAGTTCCTTGCAGCCTATCTCTTCCCAGGGCCAGGCGAAAACCCGGCGCCAGTTGTTTTCAGTCAGGATTCTGACAACCTGCTCTGCCGTTTCCAGTGAATCCCCTGCCCGAATCACCCGGGCGGATAGGAGTTCTGCCTCAGCAATGAACCGGTCAATGCCGTCTGGGGGAGTTGCAATTGACCGCTTGGGATGTTCTGGGTGTGCATCAGGCAGCAGGGCATTCGGGAGCGTCTGCCGGATTGCGTTCAAAACCTGCTGGCGCGAGTCACTCATGCTGGTCATCCTTCAACTGGTGCTGAAATATCCGGCGGGCAAAAACCGGGAAGTGGCGAAAGCGGGTCCAGGCAGCAAGCGGCCCCGGAAAGGGCAACCTGATCCAGTCGCGGCCCAAAAGGCGCGTACCGAGCGCGGCCACCCCTGTTGCCAATGAGAAGCGTGAGGGCTTGCTGGCAGTCTTTGCATAGATCTGCATACCTCTCCGCAGCCAGGAAGGAGACTGCCCCTCGACGACTGTATCACGGCGCAGCCGCAGGAGAAGCGCCGGCAGATCGATCCTGACCGGGCAGACCTCCTGGCAGGCCCCACACAGGGTGCTGGCGTGGGGCAGGTCGGCAAAGGCAGGAATCCCGCCCAGGATAGGGGAGATGATCGCCCCCACCGGGCCAGGATACACACTACCGTATGCATGACCACCGATGGTCTTATACACCGGGCAGACGTTCAGGCAGGCCCCGCACCGGATGCAATAGAGGATCTCGGCCAGATCACCTGCCAGAGCTTTGGTGCGACCGTTGTCCAGAATAATCACATGGACAGCATCCGGACCGTGTGGATCGCCCTGGCGGCGTGGGCCATTGATCAGCGATGTGTAGACGGTCATCTTCTGACCGGTGGCGCTGCGTCCCAATAACTGGAGCATAACCGCCAGGTCATCCAGGGTGGGGACAATCCGCTCCATACCCATGATAGCAATATGTACACGGGGCAGGGTTGTCACCATCCGCCCATTGCCTTCGTTGGTAGCCAGACAGATAGTGCCTGACTCTGCCACGGCAAAATTACAGCCGGTGATTCCAATATCGCTGGACAGGTATACCTCTCGCAGTTTTTCCCGCGCGATCTGGTTGAGCGCCAGCGGGTCATCGGTATAGTCTACACCCAGCTTCTCCTGGAAGATCGCGCCGATTTCCTGCCGGGTCAGGTGAAGAACAGGGGCAATGATGTGCGAGGGGTGGTCGCCACCAAGCTGGGCGATGAATTCGCCCAGATCAGTCTCGATGACTTCCAGTCCTGCATCCATCAGCGCCTTATTGAGCCGGATTTCTTCGGTCACCATGCTTTTTGATTTGGCGATGCGCTTTGCATCAGCCTGGCAAGCAATATCCAATACGATTGACCGGGCTTCAGCAGCATCCCTGGCCCAGTGAACCTGCCCGCCCGCTTGTTGTACACTGACCTCAAACTGCACCAGGTAGGTATCAAGGTTGGCGATAGTGTGCGCCCTGATCAGGCGCGCCAGATCGCGCAGCGCATCTGCGTCTTGAAGTGCGCCCAGCACGGCATCCCGGTGCTCGTAAAAGCGGGCCGCGGCCTGCCTGATCGCTTCAAGGCGACCCGGGTTTTGAAAAGCATCCTGGACACGATGGTGAAATGAGCTGGTTGGTGCTTCGAGGTTCATTTTCCCAATCCTTGATCCAGAAGCTGAGCGATATGCATGGTTCGAATCGGGCTGCCTGCCTTTCGCAGCCCACCTTCAATATGCATCAGGCAACTCACATCACAGGCGACCACATAATCTGCCTGCGTTTCCTGGAAGGCTTTGAGCCGGTTCGCCAGCATGGCCCCACTGATCTCGCCCATCTTAACCGCAAACACCCCGCCAAACCCACAGCAGGTGTAGGGGTCTGTCTGATCCAGCACGCGCAGGCCTTTGACTTTATTGAGGAGTGCCCTGGGCTGCCGGTCGATACCCATGCCGCGGAGCGTGTGGCAGGATGGATGGTAAACGACGCTGTGCTCAAACCGGGCGCCGATATCGGTTATACCCAGAATATCGACCAGGTACTGGGTAAACTCTACAGTGCGTCCGGCAAGTGCCTCTGCCTTGAGACGATATTCCGGGTCGTCCTTGAACAGCTCCAGGTAATGCTGGCTGACCATCGCGCCACATGAGCCAGAAGGGATAATAACGGGCCGATCTGACCGGGCAAATACATCCAGCATATGACGCGCCATCTCCCGTGCTTCATCCCAGTACCCGGCGTTGAAAGCCGGTTGACCGCAGCAGGTCTGGCCTTCGGGTACATTGACATGGATACCGAGATGGTTGAAAACAGTCATTACCGACCGGGCAACATCCGGGAAGAGGGCATCAATCAGGCAGGTCACAAACAGGTCAACGGGCTGCGGCGCTGGCATGGACACACCATTCAATCAGTAGAGGCTTAAGTTGCGGTAATGGCTCCGATCATATCACAATCCTTATACCCTTCAAGAAAGCACCCTAACTGGAGGTCTTATGCCCGATCGTACGGCAGATATCGTGATCTGTGGCGCGGGGATCGCCGGTATTAGCGCGGCCTATTTCCTCAGCCGTGAGGTTAACGGAACGATTCTCCTCGCGGATGAGCGCCCTCCCCTGACCCTGACCAGCGATAAATCGACCGAAGCTTACCGCAACTGGTGGCCCGGCCCGGATGGATCGATGATCGCGCTGATGGACCGGAGCATCGACCTGCTCGAAGAACTGGCCCGCGCCAGCGACAACCGGTTTCTGATGAACCGGCGCGGCTATGTCTATACCACCGGCAGAAAGGAGCAGGCAGAGTGCTACCTCAAGAGCAGTAAAATTGCTGAACAGCAGGGGGCTGGTGAACTCCGTATCCATAGCGGGGCATGCAATGAGCCGGCATATCTACCTTCATCGCCGGAAGGGTTTGAAGAGCAGCCGGATGGCGCTGACTTTATTACCGATCAGGCGTTGATCCGCAAGCATTTCCCCTGTCTTTCAGAGCAGGTGGTTGCTGTGCTGCATACACGCCGCTGCGGCTGGTTCAGCGGTCAGCAGCTTGGAATGCTGCTCCTGGAGCGCGCCCGGCAGAATGGGGTGAGGGTTGTCAACGCGCGGGTTGATGGCATTGATATCCGGCACAATGCAATAAGAGGTGTGAGGCTGGCTTTTCCTGACGGGCATGAGGAGTGCATTTCCACAGGTATATTTGTCAATGCCGCCGGGCCATATATCCAGCCAGTCGCCTCCCTGCTGGACATACACCTGCCGGTTTTTTCTGAACGCCATCTGAAAGTCGTGTTCAAAGACCACCTTGGCCTGCTGCCGCGTGATGCGCCCCTGCTGATCTGGGATGACCCGCAGTGCCTGGGATGGACATCAGAAGAACGGGCGATGCTCGAAGAGACCGAGGAACTACGCTGGATGCTTGGCATATTCCCGCCCGGCGTCCATACCCGCCCGGAAGGAGGGAAAGGCAGCCAGGTGATCCTGGGTTTGTGGCCTTATGATGCGGAACCAACCGACGAAGTCTACCCAATACACTTTGACCCGCTTTATCCGGAGATTGTGATGCGCGGGCTGGCGGCGATTGTCCCGGCGCTGGCGGCTTATGTCTCTAACCTGCCGAAACCGAGTGTTGATGGGGGGTACTATACCAAAACGCGCGAAAACCGCCTGCTGGCCTGCCCTCTGCCTGTGGAAGGCGCCTACCTGATCGGCGCGCTTTCCGGGTTTGGCCTGATGGCTGCCTGCGGCGCAGCAGATCTGCTTACCGCACATATTTTGAAGACAAGGCTGCCGCCCTATGCTGCTTTCTTCAGGATGGAGCGATATGATGATCCGGCTTACCGTGCAAAACTGGAATGCTGGGACGATACGGGACAGCTATAAAAACGCCCCGGAGATGCACTCCGGGGCGGGCTAGTACAGCGTTGCAGAAATTCTTTGGGTTTAGGTAGAATAGCGAACGAACCCTAAACCCGGAGAGAAAAATGGCACGGATGGCATACAAATACATCATCAAGTTGGGGGAAACCGAGCGAAAAGACCTGGAAGGATTGTTACGAAGTGGGAAGACTGAACGG